>JACVRN010000323.1 GCA_014534425.1 Pyrinomonadaceae bacterium | reverse complement strand
GCATGGCCCTGGGCGCACAGCGCGGAGACGTGATGAAGATGGTGCTGGGGCAGGGAATGCTGTTGACTGCGCTGGGCGTTGTCCTGGGGCTGGGGGCGGCGTTCGCTTTGACGCGAGTGATGGCGAGTCTGCTCTTCGGCGTGACGGCGACAGACCCGGGCACCTATGCGGTTGTTTCAATCCTTCTGGCCGGGGTCGCCCTCGTCTCCTGTTACTTGCCCGCGCGTCGCGCCACGCGCGTAGACCCTATGACGGCGCTTCGTTACGAATGAAGGGGTGATTATGAACAATCTCTGGCAAGACGTGCGTTTCGGTCTGCGGATGATGCTGAAGACGCCCGGCTACACCATCATCGCGGTTATTACCATGATGCTGGGCATAGGCGCGAACACCACCATCTTCAGCGTGGTGAACGCGATTCTCTTAAGGCCGCTGCCGGTTGCGCAGCCCGAAAGGCTCGTCAATCTTCATTCGACCAGCCCCGACGGCAGCAGCTTTCACTCCTTCTCCTATCCTGATTACCTGGATTACCGCGACCAGTCGGAGGTCTTCGACGGGCTGGCCGCGTACACTATTAACACCTATAGCCTCTCTACGGGAGGACAGTCCGAGCGCATCTTCGGCATCGTCACCTCGGAGAATTTCTTTACGGTGATGGGCATCAGGCCATCGACGGGGCGCTTCTACACCGCCGAGGAGAATCGTACGGAGAGCGGCGACCCTGTGGCCGTGCTCAGCTACGGCTACTGGCAGCGCCGTTTTGCCGCAGACCCTTCAATCGTCGGGAAGACGCTGACATTGAATGGCCACTCTTACCAGGTCGTAGGGATTGCGCCGCCCAAGTTCACAGGCCCGCGCGTGGCCTTTGCGCCGGACATTTATGTCCCTGTGTGGACTCAGCCTCTGGCACTGCCGAGCCTAGCCAACTGGCTCAATGACCGTCGCGCGGGCAGCCTTGAGCTAGTGGGGCGTCTGAAGCCTGGCATTACTGTGCAGGCGGCGCAGGCGAACCTCTCGGCCATAGCGCAGCGAATCAGTGAGCAGTATCCAGATTCGCACAGGGGCAAAGGCGTTGAAGTGCGACCGACTAATACAGGCTTAGGCCAGATGCAGGACGCGGCCATAGGCTTCATGAGCGTGCTGATGGCAATCGTGGGGCTGGTGCTGCTGATAGCCTGCGCGAATGTGGCGGGCTTGAGTCTTTCGCGCTCAGCCGTGCGTCGCAAGGAGATAGCTATCAGGCTCGCTATGGGCGCAAGCCGCTGGCGCATAGTGCGACAGCTCTTGACCGAAACCGTCCTCCTCTTTCTCCTTGGCGGAGTCGCGGGCCTTGTCCTGGCCGCCTGGTTTACAGACATTCTGATGGCCTTCAAGCCGCCTGTGCCTTTCACCATCGAACTGGACTTGGGCTTTGACTGGCGCGTGCTCATCTTCACGCTGCTCGTTTCGTTCATCACCGGAGTTATCTTCGGCCTGGCTCCTGCCATGCAGGCTTCAAGGG
>JACVRN010000212.1 GCA_014534425.1 Pyrinomonadaceae bacterium | reverse complement strand
CGACAGCCCGCAGTTCTACGTCGCGCAGCACTACCGCGATTTCCTCTCGCGCGAGCCCGACGCCGGAGGACTCGGCTACTGGTCCAACGAAATCGCCAAGTGCGGCTCTGACCAGAAGTGCATAGACAGCCGCCGCGTTGGCATCAGCGCAGCCTTCTTTATCGAACTGGAATTCCAGCAAACCGGCTCTGTCATCTACCGCCTCTACAAGGCCGCTTACGGAGAGCGCCCCTCTTATGCTCAATTCATGCCCGACCGCAGCCAACTCGTCGCCGGTCCTCAGCTACAGCAGAGCACGCTGGAATTTACGAACCGCTTCGTGCAGCGCACGGAGTTCAGGCAGGCTTATCCGGACTCTCTCACGCCTGAGCAGTACGTCAACAAGCTGTTCGACACGGCTGGCCTGACGCCGTACGCGAACGAGCGCGCGAGCGCCGTCCAGCTATTGAAAAACGGCGGCACGCGCACGCAGGTCCTTCTGGATGTCATCAACCAGCAAGCCTTCAAAGACAGGGAGTACAACCCTTCGTTCGTCCTCATGCAGTACTTCGGCTATCTCAGGCGCGACCCGGAAGAGGGCGGCTATCGGTTCTGGCTCGACGTGCTGAACAACAAAGTGCCGGGCAACTATCGTGGGATGGTCTGCGCCTTTTTGACGAGCGCAGAGTATCAGGTCAGGTTCAGTCCGGTGATTACGAGAAACGACAAGATATGTTCCGGCCTCGCTCCGTAAGAGAGGGGCCGGGCAGAAGACGTGCGCGAGCGGGTTAAGGGTCTGAGCGCGGGCGGCAAATCTTTGCTCTACTGGCGTCCTCTCTTGGACCAGACCGTGTGTAAAGGCTCTCTCTAACTTTGACTCACTACTGCTGGACCTCATTCAAAGATGATTGCTACGAACGGAAAACCGATCTATGTCCTGGGGACCGGCCTCTCTCACGACGGCTCGGCCTGCCTGCTCAAAGACGGGCGCATATGCGTCGCCATCGAGAAAGAACGCCTCACGCGGCGCAAGCATGACGGCGGCAACGACACGGATGCTATCGGCTACTGTCTACAGGCGGCGGGCATCACTTATAACGACCTTTTGCTCGTCGTCCAGAACGCCATTTCGGCATGTTCAAGCACGGCAACAACTGGTGGCAGGGGCCCGGAGTCGTCAACGACAGGGTGCCTGTCGTCACCATCTCTCACCATCTGGCCCACGCCTACAGCGCCATCGGGACATCTCCTTTCGACGAGGCCGCGATATTCAAAGAGACCTACATTCAACCTGCGGCGGGCGATAACGGGCTGGCCTTCGGGTGCGCTTATTACGGCTGGATGGAAGTGCCAGGGCGCGAGCGCGTCTCTCATCACGGTTCTATGGCTCTCGGCAAGGTCTACCACGGCAAGACAATCGCGAAGACGCTCGAAGCCTCCTGACACTTGGTCACTTACGAGGCGAGAGATGATTACATAGAGCGGACGGCGGAACTGCTCGCGTCTGCCAAGACCGTCGGCTGGTTTCAGGACGGGGCTGAGTTTGGCCTCAGGGCGCTCGGACATAGCGCGGTGAAGAGCGCGCGAAAGGCGCTCTCCTCGTCCTCTTCGATGCGGCAGAGTTCGCGTATCCTGTCGTAGAAGTCTGCGCTGAACCTCATGCGGAAGGGGGCGTCCCAGGATTCATCCGCGAAAGGCTCCTGTAGCCTGAGACGCGCTCCGTCTTCCAACTGCCTCGGAGTGCTGAAGACAAAGGGCCTGTCATCGCTCTCGACCGTGAAGAGGTCCACGCTCTGAAGCGTCTCGTCGTAGTAGGGACTTCTATACAGCAGACCTTCGAAGAATCGTACAGAGGGATGATTGTTCAGGTCGTAGATAAGCTCCACGTAGCCTCTCAGCGGAGCAGCATTTTCGGATAGAGAGGTTCGAGCGAGTACCCGCTGGCCTCTTCGCCAGCGAGCAGCTTTTCGAGCGCCGAGACGGCCTTCGCCAGTTCAATTAAGCTGGACCGCTCGCTGACGGTCTTCTGTAGCAGCGCCTTCACGTCATTGACACGCTCAACCGGATAGTTGAGCTAAGGCCCTCCAATCATCTCCGGATTCTTGAGCGCGTTGCGTACCAATTATTGAACAGGGGCTCGGCCACTGCATTAGGCTTGAGATACACAATGTCGTTCGTCACGGATTTTTCTCTTTAGTTATTTTGTCGTGGAGAGACACTTCAAACTGCCCACTGGCTGCAACATAAGAGAGACATAAGCACTACTTTCATGGTCCACCGGAAAGGTCGCAGGGAGAGGCCGCGCGCTCTTCATGCTGCGCCGATAAACAAGCCGCCTCCGCTGTCGCGCGTTCAACCCCTGACGGCTAATGTATGGATGATGTTAAAGTTCGACGAATTACTGCGCTGCCGAGTGAGCAGCACTAACATGAGTATTCGGGGCTCGCTTTCGAGTGACTGCTTGTGAAGTCGTAGGTCCTATGATGATTTTTTCAAGCTGCTTCCCAAACTTGGCTCTTTCCGTGAAGAAAAATTTTAACAACTTTCGGCTTTCGCTCACTCCTCAGACGCAAGCGGCACTCTTGTTTGCCAACCAGGATTGAGCAACTCGGCTGGTCCACATCCTGTTTCGCTCCGATAATTTTTAAGCTGGAAATTGAGGTAACAAGACCCTTAAGCTGAGGGCCTCTGGACCAGGCTTCCGAATTCGAAACGCCTCATACGCTCCCACACCGGCGCTTGTGAACAAGGTTCTCCGCCTGATGACCTGGCATCAGGCTTGAGTACAGGCTTGCGGTTCTTGAGACGAGAGCCCAAGCCTTGTATCAATATCCTTAACCAAGAAGCGCACGCAGTATAATTACTTGCAAGATTCATTGCAAGCAACCGACCAGGGCCTAAAAGATAGTATTTATATTTAATACAGTTTTAAACATTTTAAGCAGAATTTCTTTTTTCGGCCATATCGACGGTTTAAATTAACAGATTTCTGGACCAGTTCCCTAAAATAAACATTGTGAGGAGACATTTTCCTATGATATAAGCCTTTTTATGAAGATTACGGATCCTTTCAGCATCTCCCCTAATCCGAACTCACTGTATATAACCCCCAATCTAAAGGCTATTCTTTACCAGGCGCGCGGTACGATTAATCGCAGGCAGGGCCTAGTAGCCCTGCTGGCAGACGCCGGAATGGGCAAAAGTACAGTCATGCGTTTTCTCTATAGTGAATTTGATGCCCGCGACGATGTGAAGGCAACCTTTATCCCGACGCCGCAGTTCCCCTCCCTTTTTGCCATGATAAAGAGTATCTGCGCGGATTTTGAGATTGAGCCGCGCCGTTCCCTGCTTGAGCAGCAGGACAGGCTCTTTCAGTTTTTGGTCCAAGAATATCAGGAGGGCCACAATGTCGTGATTATCATTGACGAGGCGCAATTGCTCGGAAATTCGCTTTTAGAGGGCGTGCGCGGCCTGCTCAACTTCGAGACCAACAACGCCAAGCTGATTCAAATAGTACTCGCCGGTCAGCTTGAGCTTAAGACGCGCCTGGACGCTGAGAGGAATAAGGCCATCAAATCCAGAATTCACAGCTACGCGCTCTTGAACCCTCTGACGGACATCGAAATGCGGCAGATGATCGACCACAGGTGCAAGGTCGCAGAGATTCCTAACCCCTTTACAATTGAAGCCATAGACCGCATCTACGAAATTACCAAAGGTGTCCCGCGCCACATCCTCAAAATTTGCGATAAAGCCTATGACTACATGCACCTGAATGAGGCCGATAAAATCACTCTGGAATATATAGACCCGGCAGCGGAAGACGCCGCCGTAGAGATTGCCGCATGAGCAGGTTTCTCACCAAAATTATCAACGAACGACCCGGCCAGGGTAAGCATCCGCAGGAAGAAGAGCGGGTTCAAAATAGGCT
>JACVRN010000084.1 GCA_014534425.1 Pyrinomonadaceae bacterium | reverse complement strand
TATCACGGCGCGCATCCCTTCTTCATGTGGTACTGGGGCGAGAACGGTCGCCAGCACGTTGGCCGCGTCATCGCAGCCGGAGCCGAGAACGCGCACGTCCCCGCCATCTTGGGATGGGAGCGTGCAGACACTTTAACGGAAGCAATAGCTATGGCGCGCAGCTACATGGGACGCTCCGCAGAGATTACAATGCTGCACCAGCCGATGATTGGCATCGCGGACATGGAATAATGGTAAGCCGAATGAAACTCAGCCCAACTGAAATCTATAAAGGCCGGAATATTTTCATCATCGGCTCGACGGGCTTTCTGGGCAAAGTCACGCTCTCTATGCTCCTGCATCGCTTTCCGAACGTGGGGCGCGTGTACGTCACCGTGCGCGCCCGCTCGCAGGAGGAGAGCGAGACGCGCTTCTGGAACAACGTCATCACCGCGCCGCCCTTTGACCCTTTGCGCGAGCGATACGGCGGCGCGTTCGAAGGTTTCATAAGAGACAAGGTCGAAGTAGTCGGCGGCGACATTGGCGAAGACAACTTGGGCTACACGGAGGAAGAGGCGCAGAGGATTGCTGATGATATTGATGTTGTTCTCAACAGCGCGGGCAACGTCACCTTTAACCCTACGCTTGAGAGCGCGCTCAGAACCAACGTGGTGGGCACGCAGAACGTCATCAAGTTCGCGCGGCGCATGAAGCGTCCCGCGCTCATTCACGTCTCGACCTGCTTCGTCGCAGGCAATCGCACAGGCCCCATCTGGGAATCAGACCCGGTCATAGGCTATTTCCCGCGCCGCGAAGAGCCTGAGATGGCGGGCGTGGAGTTTTCAGCCGAGCATGAGATACGCGACTGCGCGAAACTGGCAGAGCGCGTGCGCGAAGAGGCGCGCGATGCCATGAACGTGGCGCGATTCCGTGAATTAGCGCGCAAGCGCCTTATTGAAGAGGGACGAGACCCGGACGATTTAGACGCAATGGGCCTGGCCGTTGCGCGCGAGCGAAAGGTCTGGACACGTACGCGCTTGACTGACTTAGGAATTGAGCGCGCGGCCTACTGGGGCTGGCCGAATATTTACACTTACACGAAGAGCCTCGGCGAACAACTCGTAGCAGCGCAGGACGACATAGTGCGCTCGATTGTGCGCCCCTCGATTGTAGAATCGGCCCTCTCTTACCCTTTTCCGGGCTGGAACGAAGGCTTCACTACGACAGCGCCGATTATCTTCATCACGCTCAAAGGGCAGACCAAAATCCCTGCGAACGAGAAGCTAATACTGGACATCACGCCGGTTGACCAGGTGGCGGCGGTGATGCTGGCCGTCTCTGCCCAAGCCTGCGTCGAAGAGCCTCGTCTTGTTCACCAAGCAGCGACAGGCGATTCGAACCCCAACGACATGCGCCGCATCATCAGCCTGGTCGGTCTCTACAAGCGCAAGCACTTTCAGGAAAAAGAGACGGGTATCAAGTTCATCAACGAGATTGTGGCGCGAACGGAAGCGCGGCCCGTCACGCCGCAGTGGTTCGACAAATCCTCTACGCCCATGATTAATAACGCGGCGAAGAAGGTCTCAACACTCCTTGATCGTGCGCGCCCGCGATGGGGCGGAGGCCGCTTGACGGACGTAATTGATCGTGCGAAAGAGCGCATGGATCGTCTTGAAGAGGTGACGCGCGAAACCGTTGAAGCCTTCGACATGTTCCATCCCTTCACGGTTCAGAACGCCTACATCTTTCGCGCAGACAACGTGCGCTCGCTCTTTTCGCGCATACGCAAGGACGAGCAGCCGCTACTCTTGTGGAATCCTGAAAAGTTCGACTGGTACGACTACTGGATGCACACGCACCTGCCGGGCTTGAAGAAGTGGGTCTTCCCGACGCTCGAAGACGAGATGCGCGAGAAGCCCAAGCGCGTTTATACGTACCGCGACCTGCTTGAACTGTTCGAGACTACGACCAAGCGGCACGCCACGCGCGTAGCCATGCGAATCGAGCGCGAGGGACGAAAAGAGCAATACACCTACGCAGACCTGCGCGAGCTATCCCTGCGCGCCGCAGCTTTCCTTGCGAGCGAAGGCGTGCAACCCGGAATGCGCGTCATGCTGCTGAGCCACAACGCGCCCGAATGGGGCATGACCTACTTCGGCATACTCAAGGCCGGTGCGACCTGCATTCCCGTTGACCCTACAAGCTCCACGGAAGAGGTCGTGCGTGTCGCTGAGGCCGGAGACGCGACCGGCATCGTTATCAGCGAAGAGATGAGCCGCGAGCATCCCGAATTGGAAGAGATGTTGAAAGAGGCTGGGCTGGATGAGATGAAAGTGTGGCAGTACGAAGAGGTCTTCGCGCTGCCCGACCAGCAGACGGAAGACCAGCGTCTTGCGCTTCTGCCGCAAAAAGTTCACGCGCAATCAACCGCCTCACTCATCTTCACCTCCGGCACCACGGGACAGCCCAAGGGCGTCATGCTCTCGCATAGAAATTTCACTAGCATGGTTTCCATGCTCTCGTCCATCTTCGACATGTCAACGAGCGACGGCGTGCTCAGCGTCTTGCCGCTTCATCACACGTTCGAATTCTCGACCGGCTTTTTAACGCCCTTGAGTCGCGGGGCGCAGATTACCTACTTGGACGAGCTTTCGGGCGAAGCTCTGGCGCGTGCCATCAAGAACGGCCACGTCACGGGCATGGTGGGCGTGCCCGCGCTCTGGGAGATGCTGCATCGCCGCATCAAGAACCGTCTCAACGAGCGCAACGCCTGGGTCGGCTCAATCGCAGACCTCTTGATTCGCGGCAACGCGTGGCTCAGGGATAAGACGCCGCTCAATCTCGGTCAGATAGTCTTCTATCCGATTCACGAAGGAATGGGTGGCCGCATACGTTATCTGATTAGCGGCGGCAGCGCGCTCTCGGATAAAGTCCAGCGCGACCTTCACGGGCTTGGCTTTACCGTCCTGGAAGGTTACGGCCTGACCGAAGCTTCGCCCGTTCTGACCGTCACGCGCCCGCAGAACCAACTGCTCATAGGCAGCGTGGGCAAACCGCTTCCAGGCGTCGAAGTCCGCATAGCAGACCCGGACTCTACGGGCGTGGGCGAAGTCCTTGCGCGCGGGCCTAACATCATGACCGGCTACTTCGAGAACGAAGAGGCCACGCGTGCGACAATCGTCAATCGCTGGCTCTACACGGGCGACCTTGGCCGCATGGACGAAGACGGCAACCTCTATCTGGTGGGGCGCTCGAAAGACATCATCGTTGACACCAACGGCAAGAACGTTTACCCGGACGAGATAGAAGAGCTTTACAACACTTCGCCGCTCATCAAAGAACTGAGCGTGGTAGGGCTTCCAGACGGCATAGGCGAGAAGGTTGCGTGCATGGTCGTGCCCGATTACGACTACGACATAGCGCTCTCGCGCGAAGAGTTGCGCCGACAGATAGAAGAGCACTTCCGCGAAGTCTCTTCTTCGATTCCCTTCTTCAAGCGCGTTAAGGTTCTGCACTTCTGGGACGGAGAGTTGCCGCGCACGGCCACGCGCAAGGTCAAGCGCAGAGAGGTTGTCGAAGCCATGCAGGTGCTTGAAGAGAGCGCACGCTCGGCTTCGCGCCTTGGCCCAAGGCCGGCGCAGACGGGTGATGCGACGTGGCTGCTTGATGTCGTGGCGACAGTCTCAAATCGCCAGCGCTCCGAGATTACCTTCAACACGCGGCTCGCAGACCTTGGCTTTGACAGTCTCATGTACGTTGAGCTTGCCACTGCGATTGAGAATGCGGGTGGCGTTCTAAGCTCGCCGGACACTCTGACCGAAGTGCAGGACTTGCGAGAGCTTGCCCAAGTCGTCACGCGAAAGACCAGGGCGCAGGCCGAGCGGCGCGCATCGACACAGGCGGAGCAACAACCCGCTTCGCGCGAAGAAGAGATTTACATTCCCTCCCTGGTTCGCACGGTCGGCAACAAGGGGCTGGACGTTCTACAGCGCGTCTTCTACGAGCGATTCATGCACGCGCGTTACGAGGGAACAGGAAACATTCCGCCGCACACCAACTTTATAGTCGCGCCGAATCACGTCTCGCATCTGGACATGGGACTTGCGAAGATGGCGCTCGGCGAAGCGGGCCGCGAAATGGTGGCGCTGGCGGCTGCCGACTACTTCTTCGACAACAAGTACAAGCGCGCCTACATGGACAACTTCACCAACCTTGTTCCAATGGAGCGAAGCGGAAGCCTTCGTCAATCTTTGCGTCATGCGAAGTGGTATCTGGATCAGGGCTACAACGCGCTCATCTTCCCGGAAGGCACACGCTCTATGACGGGCGAGATGGCCGAGTTCAAACCCGTCATAGGCTATCTGGCTTTGGCCTCGCGCGTGGGCATTCTTCCAATCTATCTCTGGGGAACTTACGAGGCGATGCCCAAGGGGTCGAACATCATACGCAGCCGCGACGTGGGCGCACGCATTGGCCGCTACCTCTCCATAGAAGAACTGGAAGAGATGACCAAAGGCATGGCACGCGCAGAAGCCTACAGGCTGATAGCCGCGCTCGTGCGTCACGAGGTCGAGAATTTAAGAGACGGCACGCGTCACAAGTTCGACGCCCCGGCTCTGAAGAAGCGCATGCGTAGCGAGCGGCGCGCACACGCACAGGAGCGTGAAGTAGAGGAGCGCCAGGGCGGCGAGCGATTGGTTTCAACAGGAGATTAAATCGAGGCGCGTGAACCGAAGAGAGAGATGAACATTCAACTACAGGGAACAGAGGCCGGGCCAGTCTACGCTCAGGTTCGCACACAGATAGAAGCGCTCATACAGAACAAACAGGTACGCTCCGGCGAAACACTGCCTTCGCCCGCGACACTCGCGCAGCAACTCTCCGTAGACCGTGGCGAGATTCAACGTGCCTACTACGAACTCGAACAATCCGGCCTCGTAATAAAGAAGACCGGCAAAGATTTCCTGGGCAACAGCAAGGTGAGCTATACGGTAAAGTAGATTCAAACAGGATGGACAGGATAAAAGCAGAACTATTGTTTTATCTTTATCCTGTCCATCCTGTTAATTTTCCTTCTTAATACATGGCAACTACGAAGACGAAGCGGCGCAAGGCTCCGGCGAAAACGAAGGCTAAAAAGGGCGGGTCGATTGCGCGGCGGGCGCAGCCTGTGACGCTGGTGACGGGCGGGACTGGGTTTCTGGGGGCGCATCTGGTCAGGCAGCTTGTGGCGGACGGCGTGAAGCCTCTGCGCGTCATGGCGACTTCAGCGCCCGCCTGGCTGGAAGAGCTTGGCGTGGAGGCAGTCGAAGGCTCTATCACGAACAGAGATGATGTGGCACGGGCGGTCGAAGGCGTGGCGGAAGTTTATCACCTGGCCGGTCGCGTCTCGCGCGAGGATGAGAACGCGCACGAGATGTATAAGCTTCACGTTGACGGGACTCGCTTGCTTTGCGAGGCTGCGCGTGAGCGCGGCGTGCGCTCAATCGTCATGGCTTCTACGAGCGGGACGATTGCGGTCACTTCCGACGGCGAAGGATTGCCGAACGAAGAGTGGCCTACGCCGCTCGACATAGTCTCTCGCTGGCCCTATTACGCCAGCAAGGTTTACCAGGAGCGTGTCGCGCTTGAGCATTTTCAGGGACGCGACCTGCGACTTGTCATTCTCAATCCGAGCCTGCTCTTAGGCCCGGGCGACGAGCGCTTAAGCTCCACGAAGGTCGTGCTTGATTTCCTTGCCCGAAAGATAAACGCCGTTCCCAAAGGTGGCCTGAGCTTCGTCGATGCGCGCGATGTGGCAGAAGCCTTTCGCGCAGCTATGGCCGATGGACGAAACGGCGAGCGCTATCTGTTGGGCGCGGCAAACTGGACGTTCGAAAAATTCTTCGCGCGGCTGGAGCGTCTGACAAAGACGCCTGCGCCGCGCATTTCCCTTCCCACGCGATTGGCCGTCACAGGCTCGCAGGCCATCAGCGCGCTTTACCGTCACTGGAAACTCTCGCCGCCCGTAGAAGCGCCCTCGGTCGAGATGGCCGAATACTTCTGGTATCTGGATTCTAGCAAAGCAACGGAAGAACTGGGCTTCACGCCGCGCGACCCGCAGGAGACGCTGCTCGACACTGTAACTTACGTGCGCGAAAACTTCCTGGGCAGCGACGCCTTCGTGTAACCGGCTCAAAATATCAGCCCGTCCCATCAACAAACCCGCTTCCCGTTCGTCACCGCTTAGGGCCGGTTTATCACAAAACAGTGCTCTCGCAGAGAGAAATACATAAAGCTTCAACGCCTGTTCAGTGCTCTCTTGATTTCTGCGGAAGGATGATGCTTTGGGATGATGACGCGAAGACGAATGCTCTGCCTTTTGAGTTCCACCGCGCTCGCAGCGTGGCTTGCGGCGGCACAGACGGGACTCTCAAAATCCAAGAGCGATTCACAGACCGCGCAAACGCTCTCTGTTCCTGCGGACTCGCCGCGATGGGAGTTGCAGGGACAAGCCAAGGCGGCTGACTATCAAGGCCGCAAGTCTCTCTTCCTGGACGGCGGAGCGGCGACTTTGAAGGACTTTGAGATGCGCGATAGCGTTGTCGATGTCGACGTCGCAACTCCCGCCAGCCGTGGGTTCTTCGGCATTCAGTTTCGAATCGCGGGCGACAACGCAGAATGGATTTACCTGCGCCAGCACAAGTCAGGCTACCCGGACGCCATGCAGTACACGCCTGTTCTAAACACGGGTCTCAACTGGCAAATCTACAACGGGCCGGGCTTCACCGGAGCGATTGATATTCCGAAAGATGTCTGGTTCCACCTGCGCCTGGTGGTCGTGGGCGCGCAGGCGAAGCTCTACGTCAAGGACATGGATAAGCCCGCGCTGGTGATGAACGATTTGAAGAGCGGCGTGCAGCGTGGGCAGGTAGGGCTGGCAGTTCTGACTGGCGCGACCTACTTCTCGAATTTCGAAATACGTACAACGCCCGATGCGCCCTGGGAGCGGCACCTGCCGCCCATGCCGCCCGGCACTCTAACAAAGTGGAGCCTGTCGCCCGTCTACGATGCGCTCGCGCGTAACCTTGAGCGCCCGCTCGCACCTTCCGAGAGCGAAGCTATACGGTGGCAGGATGTTGAAGCTGAGCCGCCCGGCTTCGTAGTCATCTATCGTTATCGTGAAGCCCCGCATCCGAGGGTCACGTTTGCGAACGACTTTTCAAAGCGCCTTGAGCCTCAGCCGGGGATGAAGGTCGTCTATGCGCGCACCGTCATCAACTCCGACCGAGACCAGTCGAAGAAGCTCTACATAGGCTACAGCGACGACGTGAGCCTTTTCCTGAATGGAAAGATTCTCTTCCGTGGCCGGAGCGCACAGAATTTCCGCGACCCAGGGTTCCTGGGCATCGTTAACCCTGAGAACGACGCCGTCTACCTTCCATTGAAGAAGGGCAGCAATGAACTGGTGCTGGCACTAAGCGAACTGGGCGGCGGGTGGGGATTCATCTGCCGCTTAGCGGACACGGGAAACTGAGCTTAACCGAAACTATTGCTCCAACAACTTCGGAAGAGTAGCACGCATGAGATGCCGCAAGTAAAGACGCTCATTCTAGTCCTGATTCTGGTCGCCGTTTCCAGCGTGTGCAATCACGCCAAACAGGCTACAGGCGCATACAGCGCTAACCAGTCAGCAGCTACGGCCTACATCATACCCACAACGTCGAAGGTCGATTTCAACACTCAGGTTAAGCCTATCCTGGAATCGCGCTGCACGCCCTGTCATTTCGCTGGCGGCACAATGTACGAGCGCCTGCCCTTTGACCGCCCGGAGACAATCAAGAAACTCGGGACGAAATTATTCACACGCATCAAGGACGAGAAAGAGCAACGTTTAATTCGCCAGTTCCTTTCTGAATAGCTGTGTGCAGGACTAACAGGCGCGCTTTCTTCTTTCTACTTCGACAACCGTCTTTCATCCCTCAAATACGTTCCCGCGCGTGTTAAGACATCTTCTGTCATGCTGGTGCGTAGCGAGCTACCCAAAGCTCTCAGCCTGGCGTATATCTCTTCCGGCACTTGGTCTCCTGACATATTCAATTCACCCCTGGCAATTGCTTCTACTTCCGGCGACACCTTTTTTCTTTTTAAATACTCTTTCAAACCACCCAGACTTTCAAGCTCGGAATTTTGCGGCCAACGGTTATCCTGTTTTTGTATGACGATTTTAAATCCATCCTGCAAGTCGAAGTATCTATTGCTTGTCGGCTCAGACATGTATAGCCCACCCCCCTCGAAATACCATCTACGCAGCTTTATAGAAAGCAGGCCCAGCTTGCTGTACGTCAAAGGCTCCGGCTCCGGGTACTTCGCCAGGGGCAGCATTAAACTTAAAAGCTTCTCGTAATATACAAGCCTGCGCGCACGCAAATCTTTGTCATATTCTATCAACAAATCCTGGCCGACTTTTAAGTCCGCAATCTCTCTATCTTTTTGGCCCTTAATCACAACCGCGTAAGTAGAGGCGACCGCCGTGCCTATCACGCCAAGCACCGCTATCACTGCTGCAATCACTGTCACGGTTGATTGATCCATACTTGCTCCTTCAAGGAATCAAGCCATCGTATGACACCTGAGCCACGCCCCGCTCCGCTTGAATGAATTGTCAGGCGGCGCTGATTTAGAGATTCATCTTTTCTTCATTGGGCGATTAGCGTTCCCTGTGAGGCCACGACTTGCCACGCGTCGCCGCGTCTTACGCAAACATCCGTGAAGCGCAGCCTTACGGAAAAACTACTACCTTGATAACTTCCGACTGCTGTGGTTCTTCCGGTTACAATAGCCACATTCTCGAACTCTTTAACCTTAACTTCGTCAATTGTACCCGTATCAATTTTGCGCTCGCCGGACTGAGCTTCATTAAGCACTTGCTGCTTGTTGAGGACGCGTCCAGCCGGATCAATCACAGACCAATCATCGTCAAGAATCGCATCGATGGTTTCCCAGTCGCTTTCTATCCATGCTCTCACAAGGCGCTGCTCAAGTTGATTTAGTTGAATCTCATGCTCGGTCATATTCCTAAATTGCTCCTTAGTTTAATTCAACTATGGCTATTATCTCTTCATCACTTAATGCATCCCAGACTGGAACGTATTCTCCCTTCTTGATTATCTTCATAGACTCTGCGCTCGGTCGCAGAAGCACAAGATAATCACGCCCCGTCTCTAACTTCGCGCGGACATATTCGCTCTTCGGCAACATAGCATTGTTGATAGAAATGGATTTGCCGCCCGCTTTACCCTGATAGACCTTCGTGATATTGAACCAAGATTCCAAGGCCCACATTCTGATTCCATCCGGCCTCAAGATGCAGGGGCCTCTCCCCTGGGCATAAGTTCCCGTGATGACGACAGTCGCCTTCGCCCTGACATCCTCCGGGATTTGATAGAACTCATTCGGTAATTTCTGATTCTGCGGGGCAAGTATCAATAACAGCGTCGCTATTGAGATAAGATAGTTCATAGCAATCCTGCGCTTTCTGCTATCAATAATATCGGCTCATCGAGCAGCATCTAAGTTGACGCTGAAAGACAAGCTGACTTGCGCTCCGTTTGAATGAGTTGACAAGCGCGGGGTGAAATTTCTATGGGTAAGTTATCACCCTTCCGGTTGGCCTTTGCAGTTAGGCCCGAAGAGCGCGGGCTGTTTCTGTGAAATTATCGGGTAATTCGGGGCCTCGGTAATGTTGCGGTCGAGCCATTCCTGATACTGCTCAGGGAGAGCCGAATCGGCATAGATTGCCTCGACAGGGCATTCGGGCACGCAGGCATCGCAGTCTATACAGGTATCCGCGTTGATGTAGAGTATATCCGGCGCTTCATGAAAGGCTTCGACCGGGCAGACTACCGCACAGTCCGTATATTTGCAGTCAACGCAAGGTTCAGTCACGACATATGTCATATCTCTCTCACTCCCCTATCAACAGAAATTCGCTAATCGCAATTAGCGTAAGAAACATAAGGGCTTTTACGATAACTAGAGCCGAAAGGCAAGACAAAAGGAAAGATTTAAGATGCGGCCCCTTTCATGAGCCTCTTCTTGCGCCCTTGATTTTTGAGGCAAGCAGCCAGAGGACAATAGAAATCAGCAGCAAGGATAAAGATAATATCCCCCATACAGAACCAGTATCGTGGTAAACGACCCCCGTCTCGGAATCAAAATACCTTCCGTCTTCGAACACCGGCAGCCATTTGAGATAAAACTCATAGAACAGCCAGCCCGATAAGAGGCACAAGCCGAAGGTAAGTAATGAGATGATTTTGAGTCCCCCACTCAGCAGTCGGACGGTCTTCATCCGTCTCGTCACCCGACCTTTCGTCGAATAGTCCTAAAATGCGCCCGTGCGGGCATATAGGGGCAAGGTTTGTCCCTGCCCCTACTTTTGACTAACCTCTGGCCTCTAGCCTTTGTTAGGCGGCGCAGACTTTGCCGAGGGCGTCGGCCCATTTGCTGGTGACGGGTTTGCCGTACATGAGTTGCTCTTTCTGGCGGCGTATGGCGCAGGCGCGGCGGAAGGCTGCGGCCTCGCCGTACTTCTTGATGGAGACGGAGGTGCGCCCCTTCTTCTCGCGCCCCGCGTTCCAGGAGACTTCGTAAACTTCGTTGAGGAAAACTGCGCCGTCTTTGCCTATGTATTTTTTGACGGCGCGGCGCACGCCTACGACGCCGCTATTATTGCGCGGGTTCTCGCCTACTATGACGAAGTCCGTGCGTGGCTTGCCAAGCTCTTTTTCCAGTTGATTGCGACATTCGAGCGCAGCCTTCAAGCCCTCTTCTTTGCCGCCGTACTTGCTATCGGAGATGAATTTCGATTTAGTGACCTTCTTTAACCGGACGCGCACGTACCAGCCGACAGTTTTCCGCTCAGGGCAATCTATGCGGCTGATGCCCTTATGACCGCTCTTTGTCATTCTTTTTTTTATTGCTCTCCTTGAAATTATTTGTGGAAGTAAAGTAGAAGTTAGCTCTTTCTGGCCCAGGTGTCAAAGAGAGAAGAAAATTAATCAGGATGGACAGGATAAATAATAAAGAACTGATTCTCTTTTTTATCCTGTCCATCCTGATTGAATTTATCTAGGTCTGGGTGGCGGCGTTGATGATGGCGATGGCGCTGCCGGTGCTGCTGTTGCTGCGGGGGGATTGAACTGTGTGTCGTCTGCGGGGACGTTGGCTTTGATTTCCGTGAACTTGCGCGTGGAGTCGCTACGCGCATCCACGGAAGACATGCGAACGGTGAAGGGGAGTTTGACGCCTTCCACGTCTCTGTAGTCTTCAAAATCCACTTGCGACGGAATGGGGCCGAGCACGCTTTGCGTGTAAGTGACGGCGCGCAGGAGAAGTCCCGTCTGCATGTCGAAGTAGAGCTTCTGTGTATGCCTGTCATCGACGGGCCAAACTACTACGTAGGCTTCGCGGTCTCCAATCTTTTCGCGGCCAGCGACTTTCATGCTCGCGGCGGCTTCCGTCACCTGCACCACGTCTAAAGTCTGCATGGTAGAGCGAAAGCGCGCTATCTCGTTGGGACGCAGTTCGCGCGTCTCCCTGGGGTTCTTCATCCAGCCCTTAGTCCCTACGAAAGCCTGCGTCACTGTTCCCTGCGGGGCCGTGATAATCGTCAACGCTTTATCCGGCGCTTGCAGGTGAACCTCAAACGGCATGGGCTTGCCGTCCGCGCCTATCAGAGAGCCTTTCATGACGCGCGTCTTTATGCGCTCGGCTGCCGCGCGGCCTCCGATTGATTGCAGATACTTGTCCACGACCTGCGCGGCTGTGGGAAGAGTTTCAGCCGTTGCAGCAGCAGCGCCGGGCCTTGCGCCCGTGCTTTCCGGTGGCACGGGTAGAAGCGGAATGTTGACGGGTTCCGTCGAGCCTCTGTGGCATGTAAAGCAGGAGACATTTGCGCCACGGAAGATGTCCCTGTTTCCCTTGTTGATGTCGAACGTCATCTGAATCATGCGTCGAGCGGTCTGCTTCGTGGGCTTGTCGTCTTTCTCAAACTCCCAGTTGCCGTTGTTGTTGACGTGGCAGTGAGCGCAGTTGACGCCCAGGGAAGATGCCATGAATTGCATCACAGGGATGACCTGCGATTGCGGCATCCCCTTCAACACCTGAATATTTTTGTACCTCTGCTCGGCGGGCACATCGCCCTGCGGCTGTTGCTGCTGCTGCGCGGATGTTTTCCAGTTCGTGGTAAAGAACAGGAACAAGAGCGCCAGAGCGATTCCTGTCAGCCCAAACAAGGTGCGTCTCTCTTTTCTCATATGAAAGCCATCCTACGTGAATTATTTTTTAGAGGAGTGCGCCCGTCAAAAAGCTTTATGGCGTACCGCGCATTGTACGCAGAATTGCCGAAATTAGAAATATCTTTGTTTGCGCCGTCCTATAGTTTTCCACGCGAGCATAATTAAGTACGGAATTTCGGGAATCTACGCGGGGCATCTGACGCGCAAAGCATTGGGCAGAATTTCAAAGGATGCTGGAAGACGGCCAGGCAATTCTCCGTCAACTTCCAGGGCCACATGCTCTGCGGCCTTCGCCGGACGAATCGAAACCACTCGCGCATGCGCTTGATAGACCTGCTCTAAATTGAGATGAGCGCCGGTGTAGAGCTTGTAGCCGTTCGACAGAATATCAATCGCGCTCAAATCTCCTATGACTATGCAATCGAAGCGCCCGTCATTGATTTTGGCGTCGGGCGCTATCTTCATGCCGCCGCCGAAATAGCGCGCGTTCGCCACGCAGAAGTTCGCAACCCTCAACCGCCGCTCCGCCCTATCGTCCAGCTTAATCAGTACGTCCGTATTGTCAGACGAAAGAGTTGAGCGCAGGGTGGCTGCAGCGAAAGAGAGTTTGCCGCCGCCGGGTATGCGCGAGCCAAGAGAGCCAGGAATCCACACGCCCTTGTCGCGCTTGACATGCTCGATTACTTTTCCGCTCAGCCCGCAGGACGACACTCCCAGAAAGAAACGGCTCTCCGTCTCGCCCGCATGATTAACGTAGGTCACGCGCCCCGCGTCAATCGTGCGCGTCCGTCCTGTGCGAAGGAGGCGTGCCGCATCATTTGCGCGCGAAGGTACTCGAAGCGTGCGGCGAAAATCTCCGCCGGTGCCGCTAGGTAGTATGCCTAGCTCCGTACCCTCTGCTCCGGCCTCAAGAATTCCGTTGGCGACTTCGTTGATGGTGCCGTCGCCGCCGCACGCTATGATAAAGCGGCGGCCCGCGCGTGCCTCTCGCGCGGCAATAATGGTGCTTTCGCCCGCGCTGGTAGTGAAAGCGCAGTTGAAGGGGCCGAAGTGAGTGGCTAGGGCGTGAGCGAGCGAAGGCCACTCGCGCCCTGTAGTCCCTCTGGCCGAAGCCGGATTGACTATGACTAGCGGTAAAGTTTGCATCAGGAGGTTCGCTCGCGCGTCGCGCTGTTCTTGACGTAATTCGGCGCGACCGTCTTTGCTTCCGTTATCTCGCTCGCTTCCGCCTTAGCATAGAGCGCGCGATCCTGCTCGCCAAGCTCTGCGATTTTCATCATCACAAAATCGGCAATCTCCTTGAAGGTTCGCAACTGATCCTTCTTAGACATGAAAGGCTCTAAATCTAGTTGCGGGCCGAAGTGCACGCGCACAGGCTCGCCGCCCGTCCAGTTGGACTTCACCTGCCGCGCCAGATTGTTGCCCAGGCCCGCTATGAAGACGGGCAGGACTTGCGGGCGCGCATCCTTGATGAGCTTTCCCACGCCGGGCTGCGCGCGTAGATAAGAGTAGGGGTCGCTGTTTCGATTGCGCGTGCCTTCGGGATGAAAGCCTATGATGTTGCCGCGACCTTCGCGCGCTAATTCAGCCAGTCTTCGCATGGAGAACTTATCGAACTCTCTTTTCTCAACGAGCGGGTTCTCGCCGCCCGAAAAGAAGGGCGGGTACATAGACCACCAGCCCATGAAGAGATTGACCATCACGCCCGAAAGAGAGTCGTAGAAGAAACGGCCGCGCACAGGAAAGAAGAGACGAACGGGGCGGCGCGTGCGTCGAAAGAGCACGGTCGAGACGACGTACATGTCGAAGAATGAGCGATGATTGGCTACGAGCAGGATGGGGCGCTCGCTCGATACGGCCTCGAAATGCTCAAGGCCGTGCACGCGAAGCAGGTTGTACGTGGCGACCTGTATCCAGGTCGCGCCTATGTAGCGCTGACACCACGTCCAGAAGGTCTTCCACCATCCACGATTCATGCGGTGCGCGACGCGAAACACCGCCCTCTCGCGCAGAGAGAGCACAGCCAGTTCTTCCGTCGTGGGGTTCGATGAAAGTCCCAAGTCCAAAGTCCCAGGTTCCAAGTCCTATGTCCCAAGTTTTGGGACTATTCTATAGAGAAATACTTTGCCTCCTCGTGATGCACGATAATAGCTGAGGTGGATTGCTCCGGGTCAAGCTGAAACTCTTCGGTCAGTTCCACGTCAATCCTCGACGGGTCAATCAAGTCGAAGAGCTTCGTCTGGTCTTCAAGGTTCGGGCAGGCCGGATAGCCGAATGAAAAGCGCGAGCCTTGATAGCCCTGGTGAAAGAGCTTCGTCAACTCTTTCGCATCGCGTCCGGCTATGCCAAGCTCTTCGCGTATGCGCTTGTGCCAGAGTTCCGCGAGCGCTTCTGCCGATTCCACGCTCAAGCCGTGAAAGAAAAGATAGTCGCGGTAGTTGTCCGCCTTGAAAAGCTCCTGCGAATAAACGCTCGCGCGCCTGCCCATAGTCACCAGATGAAAAGCAACAACGTCCATTCGGCCCGAATCTTTGGACGCGAAGAAATCCGCCAGGCTCAAGTGCTTTCCGTGCGGCTGTCGCGGGAAGGTAAAGCGCACGCGCTCCGTCTTTTCGTCGTCGTGATAGACGATGAGGTCGTTGCCCGAAGACTGGCACGGGAAGTAGCCGTAGACTACGCGCGGCACCAGAAGATGCTCGCGCTTTGAGCGCTCCTTCAACTCTTCATAGGCGGGCCTGACCTCTTCACGCAAGAGCTTCTGGTACTCTTCGGCGCTTCTCTTCCCCTGCTTGAACTGCCACTGGCCCTTAAACAGCGCGGTCTCGTTGATGAAGGCGAAGACATCGTCGAGCGGGATGTCTTCGACCTCGCGCGAGCCGTAAAAGGGTGCGCGCGGAATCGGAACGTCCTCGCGTATCTTCGAGCGCGTAGTGTGCGTGGTGTCGCCCGAAGCTTTGACGACAGCGCGCGGGCGCGAGGGCTTTCGGATGCCAAGCTTGGCATCTTCGCCCACCAAATCTTCGGCATCGTCGGCTTGCGCGCCGCTCGCATCCGCGCTTGCGGCCCTGGCCTTCACGCCGTTCTCCGTCGCCAGGCCCGTCAGCGCGTCCATTGTGTGAAGACCGTCGAAGGCATCCTTCGCGTAGAAGAGCCGCCCCTGGTAAAGCGTCTTCAAATCATCTTCAACATAGCGACGCGTCAGGGCCGCTCCGCCCAGTACGACCGGCACGTTGATTCCGCGCTCGTTCATCAACTCAAGATTGTCGCGCATGATAAGAGTGGATTTCACCAGCAGACCGCTCATGCCTATAGCGTCGGCCTTGTGCTCTTCGGACGCGCGCAGGATTTCGTCAATCGGCTGCTTGATGCCGAGGTTGATGACCTTGTAGCCGTTGTTGGTCAGGATGATGTCCACAAGGTTCTTGCCTATGTCGTGAACGTCGCCCTTGACGGTCGCAAGCACCATTGTTCCCTTGGCTGTCGCGCCGCCCTTCTTCTCCATGAAAGGCTCAAGGAAGCGCACGGCTGCTTTCATGGCCTCTGCGGACTGAAGCACGAAGGGAAGCTGCATCTGCCCGCTTCCGAAGAGGTCGCCCACGACCTTCATGCCGTCGAGCAGGATGTTGTTGATGATGTCGAGCGCTGAGTATTTCTCAAGCGCGACCTTCAACTGGTCTTCAAGCCCGATTTTTTCGCCGTCTATGATGTGGCGCTTCAGGCGCTCTTCGACGGGCAGGTCTGTGAAGTCAGCTTGCGTCTTCTTTGTCGTCACGCCCTCGAAGAGCTTTGTGAACTCCGTCAGAGGGTCGTAGACGCAAACGTCGCCCTCGAATTTTCGCTGGTCGTAAATCAACTCGCGCGCAACCTCTATCTCGCGCTCGTTGAAGCGATTCAAGGGCAGGATTTTGCTCGCGTTGACAATGGCAGCGTCGAGTCCGGCTTCGCGCGCTTCGTGCAGGAAGATGGAGTTCAAACAGACGCGGGACGCGGCAGACAGGCCAAAGGAGATGTTCGAGACGCCGAGGATTGTGAAGCATCCCGGAAGTTCGGCCTTGATGCGGCGAATGGCTTCGATGGTTTCGCTAGCGTTGCGGCGGTCTTCTTCAATGCCGGTCGAAATCGGCAGGGCGAGCGGGTCGAAGAAAATATCGTGAGCGGGGATGCCGTATTTCTCTGTGGCCTGCTCGTAAGCTCGCTTTGCAATCTCGAACTTCTTCAGGGCTGCGCGAGCCATTCCCTCTTCGTCAATCGTTCCTATGACGACGCCCGCGCCGTAAGCCTTCGCCAGTTCCAGAACTTTAGCAAAGCGAGGCTCGCCGTCTTCGTAGTTGGTGGAGTTCAATATGCACTTGCCGCCAGCATGTTGAAGTCCAGCCTCCATCTTCTGCCACTCTGTCGAATCGAACATGAGCGGAATCTTGATGTTGGTCACAAGCCTTGATGCAAGCTCGTGCATGTCTCGCTCGCCGTCGCGGCCAACGTAGTCTACGTTTACGTCCAGGACGTGCGCGCCCTCTCGCTCCTGCTCGCGCGCTAGATTTACAAGTCCATCCCAGTTCTCCGCGTTCAGCAGGTCGCGCATCTTCTTTGAGCCTGAAGCGTTGACGCGCTCGCCTACAATCAGGAAAGAGTTCTGCTGCACGTACGGCTGCTGAAGATATATGGAAGAGCAAGAAGGGACAAGCAGCGCATCGCGCTGCTTTGGCGTGATGTTGCTCATGGCTTCTACGACAGCCTTCAGGTGCGCGGGTCGCGTGCCGCAGCATCCGCCCACGACGTTGACGCCGAAGTCTCGCGCGAAATGTATTATCTGCTCTGTGAAAGATTCCGGCGTCTCGTTGTAGTGCTGCTCGCCGTCTTTGACTTCGGGCAATCCGGCGTTGGGAAGAACGGAAACCGGCAGAGGCGCGTTCTCGCACAAGTACTTGATGCTCTCCGTCATGTGCTTGGGGCCTGTGCCGCAGTTCATGCCTATGATGTCAATCGGGAAAGGCTCAAGCGCAGTGAGCGCGGCGCTAATCTCTGTGCCGTTGAGCATCGTGCCGAAGATTTCAATCGTCACCTGAGCTATGACAGGAAGGCGCAAGCGTCTTTCTTCAAACTGTTCGAAGATGGCCGCGAGCGCGGATTTCGTCTGCAACAAATCCTGGCACGTCTCTACAATCAATAGGTCTACACCGCCGTCAAGCAGCCCGCGCACCTGTTCGCGGTACGCCGTGACGAGTTCTCTGAAGGTGATGTGCCCCAGCGTTGGAAGCTTTGTGCCTGGGCCTATGGAGCCTGCGACCCAGCGAGGCTTTTCCTTGGTGGAATAATCCGAAGCCAGCCGTTTGGCTAATTGCGCCGCCTTCAGATTCAGTTCGTGGGCCATGTCGGCTATGCCGTATTCCGCCAGCACTACGGGCGTGCCGCCGAAGGTGTTCGTCTCAATCACGTCGCAGCCTACGTCCAAGAATCCTTCGTGAACATTTTCGATGGCGGAAGGCTTGGTGATGACAAGATATTCGGGGCAGCCTTCGAACTGCGGGCCGCCGTAATCTTCTACCGTCAGATTCTGCACTTGCAGGTTTGTGCCCATAGCGCCGTCAAAAACGACTATGCGCTCTTTCAATGCCTGTAGAAAATCGCTCATCCTCTTTGTCTGCCCTTTCCGGCTCTTTCGGGAATCTTCGCCCGCCGTAAGCTCCTGCCTGAGACAGGTGAAGCCCCGCGCTCTTAACAACGCGGGGCTTCCCAATCAAAACCGGATTCGATTGTCTTTACGGGAAAGACTCGCCGAGCTGTTTAGCGGATTATTTTTCGTGGCCGCAAGTCGCCTTAACTCACCACGTTTGTCCAGGTCATGTATTGAAACACCCCGCGCGCGGGCTTGTCAAGAAGAAGGTTGAAGAAACGCTCTGACGCCTGTTTGCTTCATATTCGTCTTAAGCTCCCAGACCGACCCATCCTCGAACAGGACTTTTGTTACACCAATAGCAATACGGTAGTCGCCCTCAAGCTTGCCGTCTTTAATCAAGGGAGCGAACAGGTCTTTAACGAGCGGAAGCGCAAAGCTGCCGAGGCGCGGCGGCTCCGCTTTGATGTCTGTCAGAGTCGGGAACGTATCGCCGGGCAGGAGCGGCCTATTTTTAAACGACAAGGGGCTAATCGGGCGTCGAAACAGGAGTACGTCAGGCTCCTTCTCATTATAAAAGAAGAGGTCGAAGTACGCCCGAATGACGGCCTGGTCGGAACGATTCAGCAGGTATCTTTCCGTAATCCAGATGCCTGCATCTTGCACTCTTCCTTTGACGGACGTGACCTGCAACGGCATTGACTCATACTCAGGCCCTGCGTAATGAGAGAGCTTGATTGTCCAGTTGCCTTCCGGCAATCCCCCGTTAGTTTGGCCGCGCCCGGTAGCTCCAGTTACGCAGGAAAAGGCTACAAGAACCAGAATGAGCAGGACGCTTGTACGCCCTGTGAACATTTTGAATAACATAATATTCCCCAGACCCTTCTCTGCGGTCTCATCTTAAGAAGATACTAGCCAGAGCGAGCATCGACTGGCTGAGAGCCATTTCGTTCCTCAACTCAAGCACCGTTGCGGTCGTGCCCTGCGGGTCTTCAACGGCAAGCGGCTTTAAGGTCGCATAGAAGCTGATAGGATTGACGCCCGGAACGCTCAAAGGAAATGTCATCGAATAAGTTCCGACTTTAATCGTCTCTGTCATGGCCTGAGACGGTGCCTGGCTCTTTTCTTCCAGATTGTTAATGACCTTCACCGTTTCCCGCAGCCTGCTTGCTGCGGCAGAGGTGTCAATGGCGCCAAGCATTTCGACCGCCGTGAGCATCAGATATATCTTTTTCTCACCTTCCGAGATATTTTGCGCCTCTTTGATGGCCGCTTCAACCACCGCTTCCCCGCTTACCCTGTCCCGCCGCTTGAAATATATTCGAGCCAGGCCCAGCCGCAGCAAGCCACGCAACGAACCCGAAGAGAGCCTGCTGATAGCCTGCTCGGCAGCTTCAACCTGCCCGTCTTTTAATAAATCACTTGCCCGGCCAAAATTGATTATGTCAATAAGTTTATCGGCGACAGCCTGGTCTCGAATCTTTTTGACGACCGCAGTGGCCGCGTCATAATCCCTCATCGAGTAAAAAGCCCTGACTATCTGTAGGGCATATTGGGTGCGCGCCCCGGCATCCGTGATTCCATCAATCTTACGTAAGACCGCCTCCGGGGTCAGCCTCTCACTTCTATCATCAGGAGCGTTGCCGTCTCTATCGGTTGCCTGGGGGGAAGGGATTAAATTGTTAGCAAGGATGGAGAGCGCGTAGACAAACTCAGGGGCGTAGCGTTTGGCTTTAGGCAGCAAGAGGTAGGCGGCTGCGTACCTCCGGGCATTCGCGTCCGTGTCCGGGGTGGCGCGGCTCAACATATCAGTAGCAGATTCAAGGTATGTCCTTGCTACTACAGGCGAGAGGTTCGGCTGATCCACGGAAACGTCGGCCTGCACGTAAACTGCCCCGACTCTTGCTGGCTCGACGACGACTGGGACAGTAGGGGATTGGTTCTGCGCGGCAACCTTTCCCGTGAAAAGGTACGTACCGATGGTTAAGACATCATTAGCATCCACGAACGGCAGACCTCTGAGTTGCGAGACGGCGTTCAGAAAGAGTCTGTCGGCGGCCTTCTCATCATTGAGGCGAATCCTTTTCAATATGTACAGGACTTCAAATAGCCGCTGCCTCCCGGAGAGGTCTCCTTTCAAGCCCTGCTCGGCAAAGCTGACGGCCTTAGCATACTGACCGTCACGGGCCAAATCTCGCGCTACCCCTAGACTCTGGATATACTGAGGCTCCTCAGTGTTAGTCGTTGATTCACTGGACAACCGTTTAGCCAGCGCCGGGTCGTGGCGAGACAGTTTTTGAAACAGCAGTGTTTTAAGAGCGCGCAGCCTTTCCGGCGTCAGCGATGCATCCGCATCCTCCCGCTTATCCTTAAGCGAGGCGCGGTCGGTCGCGGCTGTCGCTTTGATTGATTTGATTAAGTCAGAGGATTTCAAGAAAAGCTGGCGGGCGTAAGCTTCGTCATTTGCCTTCTCCCAGAGAAGGTCTGCCAGCAGCACGGTTGTCCTGATCTTCAACTCTGTGTCTTTAAACTTCAGCGACCTATCCGCAAAGCTGTAGACCTGTTGAAGAGCCTGCGCGTCAATTTTTTTGCGCCGCCATTGGGCCTTGAAGGGCGCACCGGATCATTAGCTGAAGCAGTCTGCTGTGCAACACCATTTAGGCTGAACACCAAAATACAGAGCAGTGAGAGCGCTTGCCACACAATATTCATAACAGTTCACTCCTAGAACAATATACCTTGTGCGCCCGTCTGACACCATCAGGCCGTCGTCTGCGCCCCTGAAGGCTCGCCCTTCAGGCTTGATAAAGAAGTGGCGCTCACATTTATGAGTTAAGCTTTTCGTCCGGCGACCGTTGACGATAGCGAGGGAAACAGTCGCGCGAAACGGTAGTTCAGATGTCTAATCATTGTCACCGGCCCTTCCTTAGGCTGCTCCACGCCGTTGATACAATTTGGGTTATCGAAGGAGCAAGCAGTGCAGCGAGGTCTGTCAGGAGGACACTCATTGCAGACCACCGTCAGGCCCGGGGTATAACCAAAATCT
Organism: Pyrinomonadaceae bacterium; assembly: GCA_014534425.1. GTDB lineage: Bacteria > Acidobacteriota > Blastocatellia > Pyrinomonadales > Pyrinomonadaceae > JACVRN01. The sequence goes on along the minus strand of JACVRN010000084.1, from coordinate 421 downwards.
GTGTAACAAGCATCGCCAGGCGTATCGGATGGAATGGGGAAGCCATCTGTATCACAGATGCTGTACAGGAAAAGGTATAAAGTTTGACCGTCCCCGCCCCGTTCACGGTCGGGGCACCAAGTACCATTCTGTTGCGCGAGTACGGTGGTGGAAATCCCCGAAGTTAATTAAAAGCAGAAGACTCATTGATAAACGAACCCCTCTCAGCCTAACCCAAACGGCAGCTTTACACATGAAAGCCTCCTTCAACTTTCAGCAGTTTGTGGTTTGATTCCGGCTCGCAAAGATTACGCAAGAACTAACATGCGAAAACCTAAGAGATAGCTGCGAGAGACAACGCGCAGCAGACCTTATGCGAGCACTCATTATCATCCACCGCTTCCCCTTTTACCCTTCGCAGCTTTATTATTCGTCTCATGCG
>JACVRN010000151.1 GCA_014534425.1 Pyrinomonadaceae bacterium | reverse complement strand
GCTATGACGGTAGGCTCTATGAAGAAGCCCTGCTCGCCGTCTGAGCCTCCGCCCGCGACCAGGCGGCCACCGTCTTCCTGCCCCTTCTCTATGTACTCGCTGATGGTCTTGAAAGCCTTCTGGTTGATGACCGCAGACATAGCAGTCGCAGAGTCCGTAGGGTCTCCGACTTTTATCTTCGCGGTGCGCTCGACAATCTTCTCAAGCATAGGCTCGTAGATGTCCGCGTGTATGATTGCGCGCGAGCAGGCAGAGCATTTCTGTCCCTGAAAGCCGAAGGCGGATTGCACTACACCCGTAGCCGCGTCGTCAAGGTCTGTGTCCTTGTCAACTATGATGGCATCCTTGCCGCCCATCTCCGCCACCACACGCTTAATCCAGATTTGCCCCTTCTGAACTTTCGCCGCGCGCTCGTTGATGCGAAGGCCGATTTCTTTCGAACCCGTGAAAGCTATGTAGCGCGTCAGGGGATGGTCAACGATTACGTCGCCAACTTCCGCGCCCGAACCCGTGGTGAAGTTGACTACGCCTGCGGGCATGCCTGCTTCTTCCAGAAGCTCGAAGAATTTATAAGCGATGGTCGGAGCATCCGAAGAAGGCTTGAGGACAACTGCGTTGCCCGTGACGACCGATGCGACCGTCATTCCGGCCATGATGGCGAGCGGGAAGTTCCAGGGCGGAATCACAACGCCGACGCCAAGCGGGATGTATTCTAGGTGATTGTCTTCGCCCTGAATGTGTACGAGCGGCTGCTCGCCTGCGTAGCGCAGCATCTCTCGCGCGTAGAACTCGCAGAAGTCTATGGCCTCCGCAGTGTCTCCGTCGGCTTCGGCCCACGTCTTACCGACTTCGAAAATCATCCACGCGGACATCTCGTGCTTGCGCTGGCGAAGCAGGCTTGCGACGCGGAACAGAAGTTCTGCGCGCTCGTGCGCTGGCACGTTGCGCCAACTCTGAAAGCTTTCGTTCGCACGCTCGACCGCGAGCCTCGCCAACTCTTCCGTGGCCTTCTGAAAGCGCCCCACGACCTGCGTCTTGTTCGCAGGGTTAAGGCTCTCAAAGGTACGGCCCGTCATCACGCGCTCGCCGCCAATGACTAGTGGGTAATCGCGCCCCAGTTCGCCCCTGACTTTTTCAATCGCCTGGCGCATCGCGCTCGCGTTCTCTTCCCTGGAAAAATCTGTAAACGGCTCATTACGAAATTCGCTCACCATAAATGCTCCTTGAAATTTAAGCAGTCAGTAATCAGCAGACAGTGCATCGGCAAAGCGCTAGGCGCTGGCGAAAAACTTCCGCCCTGGAAAAGTTCTTAAAGCTGAATGCTGACGGCTGATTGCTGATAGCTTATCACAAAAATAGAAGCGGTCGCTTCCCCCAAGCAGAGGGTCACGACCGCAAACTTTATGAAACGCTTCGACGCGGGAAGATTAAATCCACTGTCCGGCTTTCTGTAGCTTCTTTATCTTCCGCTTTGCCATCTCGCGCTTTAAGGCTGTGGTCTTGTCCAGGAAGACTATACCGTCGCAATGATCCGTCTCATGCAGCATGCAGCGCGCCGTCAACTCCATCCCGTCAATCTCGAAGACCTCGCCCTTCAAATCCTGCGCTCTGACGACGGCCCTCAAGCTTCTCTTCACGGGAAAGAAGATTCCGGGGAAGGATAGACAGCCCTCTTCGCCATTTTGCTCGCCTTCGACCATCAACACTTCCGGGTTGACCAGCACTACGCGGTCTTTTGGGTCTTGCCCGCCGGAGCAGTCCATCACGAAGAGGCGCTTCGAGACGCCCACCTGCGGAGCGGCCAGGCCCACACCATGCGCGGCATACATAGTCTCGAACATGTTGCTGACGAGCCGTTTCAACTCGTCGTCAAACTCCGTCACCACATCGCCCGGCGTCTCCAGCACGGTCGCAGGCCACTTAACAATCTCCAGCAAAGCCATTCTTTTTTCCTTCTATCCCTGAACGCTCTTTAAGAGCCGCACGCGAGGGTTCGAACGCCCCGATTTTACGCTAAACACAGCCTCTCGCGCCAGTGGACACAATTTGAAGCACGAAACACCCCTTTCGTTGCTCTGTAAGGACAAGCCCTGCCCCTACAGAGCCTCTTTTGCCGCCTCCGCAAGCCGTTTTTCACGTCATTTAATAACCTTTAAGCTGCTCGCAGTAGCCTTCGTAGTTGCGGCGCATCTCTTCCAGGGAGTCTCCGCCGAACTTTTCGCGCATGGCACGCGCCAGAGTGAGCGCGACCATGGCTTCGCCTATCACTCCGGCTGCCGGAACCGCCGTGATGTCCGAGCGCTCGAAGGCGGCTGCGTCCTCTTTCTTCGTGTCAATATCAACAGAGCGCAGCGCACGCCTGAGCGTAGAGATGGGCTTCAGGAATCCGCGCACGCGAAGCTCTTCGCCGTTCGTAATCCCGCCTTCGAGTCCGCCCGCTCGATTCGTAGGGCGCGTGAACCTCTTTTCGGAAGCGTCATAGGCTATCTCGTCGTGAACCTCGGAGCCGCGAAGGCCGGAAGCTTCCACGCCCGCGCCAATCGAGACGGCTTTGACAGCCGGAATGGACATCAAGCTCTGCGCCATGCGCCCGTCCAGCTTTTCAGACCAGGACGTGTGCGAGCCTAAGCCCGGAACAACTCCGCGCGCTACAACCTCAAAGATTCCGCCCAGGGTGTCGCCCGCACGACGCGCTTCGTCAATCAAAGCAATCATGCGCGCTTCCGTTTCACTGTCCGCGCAGCGAAGCTGTGAGTCTTCGGGGATGGCCGCAATCTCTTCCCAGGTCAGGCCCAGAGGTTTTTCAGGCACGCCGCCGAGTTGTACGACGTGGCTTAGTATCTCAACATCAAAGCGGCTGAGAAGCTGTCGGGCCAGAGCGCCTGCGGCCACACGCGCGGCTGTTTCTCTAGCGCTTGCACGCTCCAAAATGTTTCTCAAATCTCGCGCACCGAATTTCTGCCCGCCCGCGAGGTCTGCGTGCCCCGGTCGCGGGCGTTTGAGACGACGCGCTTTTTCCTCTTCGAGCGTGATTGCTTCCGCAGCCATCACCTCAGTCCAGTTGGCCCAATCCTTATTCTCAATCATGAGCGCCACGGGCGAGCCAAGCGTTACGCCGTGACGCACGCCGCTTAAAATCTGCGCCTCGTCGTGCTCTATCTTCATGCGCCCGCCGCGACCGTAGCCCTGCTGCCGCCGCTTCAACTGCCTGTTAATCTCCGACACGTCAACCGGCACGCCCGCAGGCAAGCCCTCAACAATGGCTACCAGCGCACGCCCATGCGACTCTCCGGCTGTCGTGAAGCGAAACATAAAAGCAGGAGTCAGAACACAGAATTCAGGAGTCAGAATAAAAGGCTGAAACCGTTTTTATTCTGACTCCTGAATTCTGTGTTCTGAGTTCTTCTCCAAAAATTCTTCCGAAAAGATGTTGCCGCGTCCCAGTATGCCTGCGGGGTCAAATGATTGTTTGAGGGCGGCCATCTCGCGCAGGTGGTCTTCCGTGTAGAGCAGGCGAAGGTAGTCGCGCTTGAGTTTGCCTATCCCATGCTCCGCAGAGATTGTGCCGCCGCTTTTTATAGCCCGCTTGACGAAACTCAAATAGATTTCACGCGCCGCGTGTGCTTCATCTTCATCTTTCGGCATGATGTTGACGTGTACGTGATTGTCGCCTACGTGCCCGAAGATGACGTAGCGCAGATTGCTCGCGCGCAAGCTCTCTTTATAAAAGCGCAGTATCGCTTGAAACTCTTCGTCGGGCACGGCCATGTCCGTCGAGACCTTGCGCTGGCCGTGACGCGCCAGCCATTCGTTGACGAGCACCGGCAGTTGATGACGAAACTCGCGCAATCGCGCCCTGTCCTTTTCTTCTACGGCAAACCACGAATCGTCCATGAGCGCCTTGTGTCGCTCAAGCAGTTGAAGCCAGGCGCTCATCAACTCGTCTTCGGTCGCAGTCTGCGTCTCCTGCTCAAAAAAGATTGCGCCACCCGTCGCGCGCTCAGGCACCTGGCTGTATCTCGCGCGAAGGAAGCCCAGCGACTCTTCATCAAAATATTCCAGGGCGCGGGCATCAATTCCGCTCGTCTCACTGTTGCCTTCACGAGTCCTGAGCGACCTTGCGCGTGCCTCTCTGACAAATGCGAGCAGGTTCTCTTCCGTCTGGAAAAAGGCTACGCCGCCGAGGACGTTCTCTGGCCTGGGAAGAAGTCGCGCTTCGACTTCGGTGATGACGCCGAGCGTGCCTTCGCTGCCTATGAAGAGGTCAATCGCATCCATCCCGCGCGTGATGAAATAGCCGGACGCGTGCTTTCGCGTCTGCGGCATTCTGTAAGAAGGCAGCCGCGCTTCAATCCTTCGACCGCCCGCAAGCGGAATGAGTAGACGCCCGCTTGCGTCTGCATGAATCTCTCCGCGCGAGATGTCCAGCACGTCGCCCGTAGCGAGAGCGATTTTCAGGCGATTCACATAGTCGCGCGTCGGGCCGTATTTGAAAGTCCTCGCGCCGGATGCGTTCGTCGCCACACTTCCGCCCAGATAACAACTGCGCTCTGTAGGATCAGGCGGATAAAGAAGACCCTCTGCCTCTACATTGCGCTGAAACTCCGAGAGCGTGACACCGGCTTCTGCCACTGCGCGTCCGCCTTGAACGTCACGCCTGATCTCTTTAATTCGATTGAGCCTGTCCGTAGCCAGCACGATGCCGCCAAACGGCACGCGCCCCCCTACGACGCCTGTGCCCGCCCCCGAAACCGTCACGGGCGTCCCTTCAACGGAAGCCTCGCGCAGAATCTCCGCCACCTCCTCAACCGATTCCGCAAACACCACACGCGCCGCATGCCCGCCCTGTAAGTTACTGGCGTCGGCCAGAAAGGACTGAACCTCGTCTGAGATGGTTTTCGTCAACACGATAAAATTAACAGGGATGGACAGGATAGAGAGGATAAAGAAATAGAACTGATTCTATTTTTTATCCTCTCTATCCTGTTTGAATCTTCTTTCAGCAGCTTTAAGTTTCAAGTTCTGGATATTCAAAGGGATAGTTGGCTAGGACGGCGCGCATGTTGACCTGTCCGTGCAGCGTCTCAAGGTAAGCGCCGAAGCGATGTAGGACGGGCGCAAGCTCCACGGCTCCGCGCGCTGCTCCGACCTCCTCCATAAAGCGTTCGCATGCCTCCCAGTCCTTGTACATAAGATAACGCAGGCTGCCTTCGCGGAACTCTGCCAGCCGCTCAAGCAAAGGAGCCACGGGGCGCTGGTCGCGCTCCTTCTCCGCCCGTCTTACCAGCAAGAGCAGCGTCCACAGGTCGCGTCTCAAGGCGAGCGATTGTTGCAGCTTGGTTTGAAACGTGTCGAAGAGTTGCGCGCCTTCAAGCTGCGGGTCGAAGAGTTGAGCGAGCGCCACTGTCGATTGCTGAAAACAGTCGCGCAGGAGGCCGTAAGCATTCTCCACCTTGGCATAGATAACCGTAGGCTGTCGCAAAGCGCTCAGGCCCACAAGCTCGTACGCGAAAACCTTCCTCAACTCCATACTGATGGCGTAGTTCGTCCCGTCCAGCGTATCGAAGATGGCTTCGTCCAGCCCGTCTGTTCGCATCGCGCGCGTCTCTATGAACTCAAGCAGGACGCGCGCCTCTTCGTGCAGGAGCGTAAAGATGGGAAGCAGGAATTTGAGCGGCTGGTCACGTCTGAGCACTCCTTCTATGAAGCGCAAGCGCCCTAGCATGCGCGCCAGGCCGGTGAAGATTACAAGCAGGTCTGCGCCCTGCGTTGCCGCAGCCTCTCTGTTACGCGCTATGTTAAGAAGCGGCGCTTGCAGACCTGCCGCCGCGTAATGCTCCGCAGCCCGCATCAATCTCTGCGCCAGCGCGTCGCCCTCCAAATCTCGCACGAGCGTCTTGCCCAAATGTGACCAGGCTTTAAAGCGAACGCTGCGCGCCTCCATCATCGCCTCACAGATAGCGCAGAGATTCGCTAAGGTCTCGGCCAGCGCAACCGTCTCGTCGTTCGAGCCGGAGGCTTGCGCTCCTGAATCCGTAGCCGCAAGCGAATCCGGCAAGGTCAATTCGCCGGTGCCCGTCAGAACTGCCGAGGGTTTTGTTGCCCTCTGCTGCGCGCCCAGGTTGTTCGCAAGCTGCGCGCTTTGCAGCAGACAACGCCTTGCAATCCGCAACTCGTTTGACCAATCGCGCGTGACTATCTCGGATTGCTCCGTCTCGCTGAAGGGATGATTGCGAATCTTGAAGAAGCTCGTGAGGGCGCAAAGCCACAGGCCGAGCGTGCGCGCCTGCTCGTAATCTTCAAGCGCGACCGGCTCGCTTGGCGCGGGCGCGTTGAAGACGGGCGCGTCCAACTCGTCGGGCGCGACCCGCTCAGTGATAAAACTTCCTGTGTCCAGATTGACTTCCATAGCCCTGCCACATTAATTGTAAGCATTTCATGCTCCGGCTTGCAAAATTTTCATGTAAATTTATTCTTGCCTCTGCATTTTTTTAATCCGGCAGGAGGGCTGTGCCCTTTTTTCGATATGTCTGAGACGCTTCCAAAAGAGCTTGTAATCGCCACGCGCAACCCCGGCAAGCTAATCGAAGTCCGAGAAATCCTCTTAAGCTTGCCCGTCACCCTGCGAAGCCTGCTGGACTTTCCCGAATCGACGGAGGTCGAAGAGACGGGCGCGACCTTCGCAGATAATGCCTCAATCAAAGCCAGAGCTTACGCCCTGCAAACAGGCGCGTGGACGCTCTCGGACGATTCCGGCCTTGAAGTTGACGCGCTCGGCGGCGCTCCCGGCGTCTACTCCGCGCGCTACGCCGGAGAGTCGGCCACGGATGAAGAGCGCGTAGAGCTTCTGCTGTCGAAACTGGCTCGAACGGGCGACTCCCTGCGCCGCGCACGCTTCATCTGCGCCGTCTCTTTGGCAGACCCTGCGGGCCGTATCCTGAACGTCTCCGAGGGCACCTGCGAAGGTCGCATAGCGCACAGCCCGCGCGGGCGTCAGGGCTTCGGCTACGATCCGGTCTTTATTCCTGAAGGCTTTGAGCAGACCTTCGGCGAATTATCGTCCGAGGTAAAACAAATCATCAGTCACCGCGCACGCGCGCTCAGTGGCACAAGCGCCTTTTTACTTAAACTTTTCGGCTCGCGCGGTTGACCGTTCTTCAAGGTGACGGCTAAAATACCCTCGACCGTTTGAGCTTTGGTCTGTAGATTCGGCGGGGCGTCGCCTAGTGGCTATGGCGCTTGCTTTGGGAGCAAGATATCGGGAGTTCGAGTCTCTCCGCCCCGACTCTTTTTTGAGGAGCAGTTCCCCTGGGTTCTGCTCCTTTTATCTTTTAAGCGCTCGCGGATAGTAATTTTTCTTCCAAAATGGCCGAAAATGGCGATTTTTGTGAAGACTTGCGGCCTGCGGTGTGATATATGTTGCTCCCGTAAGCTTTTTCCATCTTCCCCGAAATCAACTGGAGGTAATCACACCACGCTATGGCGACGGCAGCATCAGGTAAGAAGCGCATGACACAGTCGGAGGTCATTAACCACTTCGCGGAAAAGACCGGCTTGAAGCGCGCGCAGGTCAAGGAGTTCTTCGATGAACTGGCTAACCTGGCGAGCAGCGAAGTCAAATCCAATGGAGAGTTTGCTTTGCCCGGATTTGGAAAGCTTGTCCGCTCTGAGAGAAAAGCCCGGGAAGGCAGAAACCCTGCGACCGGCGAGACCATTCAGATTCCTGCCAAGACCACGCTCAAGTTTCGCGTCGGCAAAGGCATGAAAGACTCTATTCTTCCCAGGAAGAAATAGACCGTACTCGAAAAATTGTCCTAGTACATTTCTGACGCCGTCTGGGCCTTCGGCCTCCACGAAATCAAGGGGCCGGGCACTCAGACGGCGTTCTCCTTTCCCCTGTACAAGCCTAAATAAAAGCACACGCTAAAGTTATCACCCTCGGCCCGCCGCGATATTGCCCCCTTGCGGGCTTCCGATTAAATTCTCTGCCGGGCAGCCTGAAATTTATCTTCCATTTTCCAGAAACTTCCTCTATACTGGCCCGTTTTGTCGGAGACAATTGCGACGCTCTGTAGAGGGGAACCAACCTGTAAGTGTGTCTGTTTCCAGACAAAATAGCTTTGGAAATACAACAATTTTGCATCCAAAGCGGTTACAAATACATCTAATATCTACCCAAATGAAACCAGTCGAGGGCTGCGGTTGTAGAGGGGTAACAAACCAAAGGTCGTAGCCTGTCGAGTCGAAGGAGCCAGAGAAGACGTGAACTTTGATAAGCACTTGCCGCTAGACGAGCGGATTTTGAGAATTGACCACATCCAGGCGCGCCGTTTCTCCAAATTGAACGGCACAGCACTGGAAATTGCCACCGAGGGCATCTTGCGTCACTTGCGCGCGTGCGACCGTATGGATGTCAACCCGGATATCTCTGCCGTGCGCGAGATAATTGACGACGCCTTGAACGGTCGTCGCGTTTACGCTGAGACTTCAGACGACCGTCGTTCCGACGACCGCCGCGCTGCCTAAAAGCTAAAAGGCCGCACGGCTCCGAGTTAAGCTTTCAACTAAAAGACCGCTCAACCCCTCGGTGGGTGGCGGTCTTTTAGAATGCAGATTCAAACAGGGATGGACAGGATTATCAGGATAAAGAAGAACTGATTCTCTCTTTATCCTCTCTATCCTGTCCATCCCTGTTAATTTATTTTCCGGCGCACAATCTGGTATTGCAGGATTGCCAAAAGGCTGATTATTCTCGTACACCTCTCTGGACGAAAGCGTGCGCCAGGGGTTTCTCTGCTCTTCGGCTTCCATTCGCGCTTCCCTGATTTGATTTTAAGCTTCGCCGCTCGTCGCGGCCTCTTCGACGATATTAGGTTCCACCTCTGCTTCTTCGGGCGGCTTCTCCGTCTGTCTGAAGACATCCAGGAGCGCAAGAGTAATGGCAAGCACGACAGGCCCCAACACTATGCCGACTACGCCGAAGACCTGTAGACCGCCCAGCACCGCGAAGAAGATAAAAAGCTCGTGCAGCTTTGTCCTCTCTCCTACCAGTTTCGGCCTTAAGAAATTATCAATCGTGCCTATGACGAGCGCGCCCCACGCCGTAAGTATCAGCGCCTTGCCCCAGTGGCCCGTAAGAGCTAAGTAAATTGCCGCAGGCACCCAGACCAGAAAAGAGCCTGCCATAGGAATCATGGAGAGAAAGGTCATCACCACTGCCCACACAACCGCAGACGGCAACCCCAAAGCCCAAAAGGCAAGCCCGCCCAGCGTGCCCTGTATGACGGCTATGACTAAGACACCGTAGAGACTCGCGCTAATGACATCGCGCGTGCGAGCGAAGATTCTTTCGCTCTGCTCTCTTTTAAGCGGCAGAGTATCCGGCAGAGCGCGCACGAAGCGGTCGCCGTCACGAAACAGGTAATACATGGTGAAGATAACGAAGAAGACCTGAACAACTGCGCCCACGACGCCGCCCACGAATCCTAGCGCGCGGCCCGCTATTGCTCCGCCCATCCCCTTCAAACGCTCCTTCAGAAACTCACCCGAGCGTAGCTCTGCTATATCGATGTACTGTCCGAACCACCCGACCAATCTTCCAACCGGCGACGTTTGAGGATCCAGCAACGACGAGACGTTGCCGTGCAAGGAGTTGACGGCATTTGAAAGCTCGTTGACGAGGGCAAGTGTAATGAGCGTGAGCGGAATCAGGATGGTAAAGATGACGAGCAGGCTTGAAAGCAGCGCGCTCGTGGCAGGGCGACGAGTCCGCGCTACGAGCCTGCGATGAACGGGATAAAAGACTATGACGAGCACAGCCGCCCACGCCAGCACGTTGACGAAGGGCTGCAACATCAGCCAGCACAAATAGAGCGCAATGGCCGTCGCAATCAACAGAGCAAGCCAGCGCGCCTGAATTCTCTGCTCTCTCATCGCTTTTCCCTCGCCCAAAGATTCCGCACACTTTAACACGAGAGGCCAGGAATCGAATCCAGAAGTTCCGTGCGAGAGCGCAAGGCTAATCCACCTGAGATTACCGCATCTCACTCTGGTTGACGCCGACCGCGCCCCGCATGTTAACATCAAAACGCTCTATAAAAAGGTCAAGCTCCCGTAGCTCAGTGGATAGAGCATCTGCCTTCAAATAGGAGCCTGTGCGGAGAATAAGTAAT
>JACVRN010000294.1 GCA_014534425.1 Pyrinomonadaceae bacterium | reverse complement strand
GGACTTCATCAGGCGCATGCCGAGGCCGCCTGACTTGCGCGCCTGGACCAGCCGCTCAAGCTCCTCGGACTCGACCGACTGCGGGTCAAAGCCTTTGCCCGTGTCCTCCACGTCAATACGCAGCGACTCGTCGTCAAAGGTAGCGCGGACGATGACCTCTTTCGTGATGTCGTGGCCGTAGGCGTGCTCTATGACGTTGGCGCAGGCTTCGTCAACGGCCAATTCGAGCTTGCCTATCTCCGCCTCTTCAAGGCCAGCCTGCGCGCCGATGGTGCTCACGAACTCGCGTATCAGGACCAGGTTCTCTGTCGAGGAAGGGACGTGTAGCGTGAACTTTCTCTCGATGGCGGCCATTACGATTCAGCCCCTTTCCCCAAAGGAGACTCGGCGAAACGCTGGACAGCCGCCTCTCGATTCGCGCACATGTCGAACAGCTCCGGGAAGCCAAGAATGTCGAAGACCTGCCGGACCTTCGGCGTGAGGCCGCAAATCTTGATGTCGCCGCCCTGCTCGCGTATCTCTTCGATGAAGCTCATGAAGACGCCCAGGCCAGCCGATGAGATGTAAGTCAGCTTCTCGCAGTCCACGATGAAGCGCGTGCGCCCCTGGTCCAATTCAGACTGCACGGCCTGCTCGAACTGCGGCGCGGTGTGAGCGTCCAGATAGCCTTCCAGCCTGATGACGGAAAAGCCGTCCTCGAAAGTGCTCTGGAGAGCGAACGGGTTGGGCATGTCTCTTGGACTTCTCCCTTCAAAAGCAAAGCGGAACGCGTTGCATCTTATCACAGGGCTTCGCGGCCTGTAACGAACAAGTTGCCACTGCGAGTTTGTGTGTGGACAGCCGTCAGAAGTTAGGACTATGCTCTTTGCGCTATGCAGACGAACCCATTCAAGGACAGCGTCGCTCTCGTCACGGGAGCCAACTGCGGCATCGGCCTAGAAGTCACGCGCCAGTTGGCCGAGCGCGGCTTCAAGGCCATCCTCTGCGCGCGCGACGCGCAGAAGGGCGAAGAGGCCGCGCGCTCTTTAAAGCAGGGCGGACTTGAAGTCATTCCCGTTCAACTGGACGTGACCGAACAGGCGAGCATTGACGGCGCGAGGCGCATGGTTGAAGAGAGGTTCGGCAAGCTGGACGTGCTCGTCAACAATGCTGCCATCCTCTACGACTCTTGGCAGCGCGCGCAGAGCGCAAAGCTTGAGATAGTGCGCGAGGCGTTCGAGACCAACACGATTGGCCCGTGGCGCATGTGCCAAGCCTTCATCCCTTTGCTTCGTAAGAGTAAACACGCGCGCATCGTCAACGTGTCAAGCGAGAGCGGCTCTCTGACAGTGATGGGCGGCGGCACACCCGCTTACGGCGTTTCAAAGGTCTCCCTGAACGCTCTGACGCGCATGCTTGCGGACGAGCTGCGCGCTTCGCGTATCCTCGTCAACTCAGTCTGTCCGGGCTGGGTCGCGACCGACATGGGCGGGCCTCAAGCACCGCGCTCTGTCGAGGAGGGAGCGGCGAGCGTCGTGTGGGCTGCGACGCTTCCTGACGATGGCCCGACCGGCGGCTTCTTCCGCGACGGCAGGCCGCTCGCATGGTGAGCGCCGATGAGAGCATCGAAACACGCGCCCGGCAGAACCCGTGCGGAAACCTATTCAGTGGTGGGAGTACTCTGCTTGTCTTCCGGCTGCTGCCTGTGCCTGCAACGTGCGACTCCGCCCTCGAAGCCGTTCGGGTAGAAGAAACCTGTCCCGCCACAGTCCAGACACTCTCTGGCCTCCTCGGCGGCGGCAGCGGGCTTCTCCTCTCCCGCAGGCTGCTTCCCCTCCGGGCCGAGCTGCTTCTTGTCCGTCTT
>JACVRN010000102.1 GCA_014534425.1 Pyrinomonadaceae bacterium | reverse complement strand
GCGTGGACTACGACGTGTGGAATCCTGAGACAGACCCGCACCTCGCGGCGCACTTCAACGCCGACGATCTTTCGGGCAAGCGCTTGTGCAAGCTAGACCTACTGCGCCGCTACCACCTGCCCGAAGATTTGGACAGACCCATCATAGCCTCCATCTCTCGACTGACGGGGCAGAAGGGCTTCGATTTAATCAAAGAGGCCGCGGGTCAAATCCTTGCGACGGGCGCTTTCTTTATCTCTCTGGGCTCGGGCGCGCGCGAGTACGAGGACTTCCTTCAGGCGCTCCGCGACGCCGCGCCGCACCGCGTCGGCGTCTACCGCGGCTTCAGCGAACCGCTCGCGCACAAGATAGAGGCCGGCGCTGACATCTTCCTGATGCCGTCGCAGTTCGAGCCTTGCGGGTTGAATCAGATGTACTCCCTGCGCTACGGGACTGTGCCGGTGGTGAGGGCTACGGGCGGCCTGGACGACACCGTGGAGGACTTCGACCGCTCGCGCGGCACCGGCAACGGCTTCAAGTTCGGGGCGTATTCGGCCTCCGCCATGCTTGAAAAAATATCGGAAGCGCTTTACTGTTATGCTGAACCGGAAGTCTGGAAGCAGATTCAACTAAACGGCATGCGCGTGGACAACTCGTGGCAGGCCGCAGCCCAGAAATATCTGGAGCTTTATCGCGCCACGGCGCAAACTTGAAGGGTTTTCGAGTTCACCTGACAGGGATTAAAGTTTTCGTATTGAAACGGGATTAGGAGATAAAGGGCATGAGTGAACATGTGAACGAAGTGAGCGATAGCTCTTTTGAAAAAGACGTTCTGCAATCGGATCAGCCGGTGTTGGTGGATTTCTGGGCGGCATGGTGCGCGCCCTGCCGCATGCTTGCGCCGACGGTCGAGGCTGTGGCCGAAAAGTACGCGGGCAATGCGCGCGTCGTCAAGCTCAACGTAGACGAGAACCCGGCCATCTCGCAGCGCTACGGCATCAAGGGCATCCCTACGCTGATTCTCTTCAAAGGCGGCAAGGAAGAGGAGCGAGTGGTCGGTGCGACCTCTAAGGAAGCCATCTCGCGCATGATTGACAAGCATGTGACGGTCGCCAGCGCTTGAACCTCAGGCGCTCCTGGCAGAAATTTTGTGGCGCGGAGATTTACCTGAAAACCTTCCGCGCCACATCTCTATACGCGACCCTGGCCCCCAAGCGAGTTCCTATGAAGTATATCGGGCGGCGCTGAATGTGTAGGTGAATAACCCGCAGCTCACGCGACTCAAGGTCTTTCGGTTTCCTGCGGCGGAAGAGCTTGAACGAACTGAATACTATATGAAACCCAAGCGTCAGGGACGCCCACACGGGAAGCAATCTTTTGAAGAGCGCTTAGCGGCAGCCAAGCGTTCGCGCGCCGTCGAAGACGTTCGCTTGCGCGCACGACAGGCGCAAGGCAAGCTGCGCCGCTTCGTCCGAATCAACTTTCGCAAAGAAGAGGTCGTACAGCAGCTAGCTTTAAGGCGCGGCGAGTGCAATCGCTGCGGAGCGTGCTGCGAGATTCTGTTCAAGTGCCCCTTCCTCAAGAAGCACCGCGACGGCACGACAAGCTGCGGCATCTACGAAGACCGTCCGAACCAGTGCCGCCTCTTCCCCATAGAGCGACGCGACCTCGAAGAAGTGCGCGGCACATGCAGCTTCTACTTTATAGAGCGACCCATCAAGCTGGAGAGGGCAAGCTGAGAAAAGCCATTAGCAATCAGCAATCAGCACTCAGCCAAAATTATTAAAGCTGACTGCTGATAGCTGATAGCTGATTATTATTTATGATTATCGTCGTCATAGGTGCCCAGTGGGGCGATGAAGGTAAGGGGAAGATCGTTGATCTTCTGGCCGAGCGCTTTGACGTGGTGGCTCGCTACCAAGGCGGCCACAACGCGGGCCATTCCGTGCAGGTCGGCTCAAGCTCCTTTGTGCTTCACCTCCTGCCTTCCGGCATAGTCCATCCGGGCAAGACCTGCGTACTCGGCAACGGCATGGTCATAGACCCCAAAGCCTTCTTCGACGAAGCCGACCGGCTGGCCGCGCAGGGAATTTCCGTCACGCCCGAGCGTGTGCTCGTCAGCACTCGCGCCCACCTGATACTTCCCTACCATCGCGCGCTGGATCACACGAGCGAAGAGCGTCTGGGTAACGAGAAAGTGGGCACAACATTACGCGGCATTGGCCCGGCCTACGAAGACAAAGCCGGAAGGCGCGGCATACGCGTCGCCGATGCCGTTGTCCCCAGCGTCCTTCGCTCGCGCATAGAGCGCAACCTGGAAGACGCCAATCGCATTATTGTCGCCTACGGAGGCGAAGCCCTCGACCCTGACGAGATTTTCAGCGAGACCTCTCGGCTGGCGGAACGACTCGCGCCCTTCATAGCCGACACGACGCGCTATATGAATCGCGCCGCGCGCGAAGGCCGAACGATTTTAATAGAAGGAGCGCAGGCCACGCTCCTTGACGTAGACCACGGCACCTATCCTTTCGTCACTTCGTCTACGACCACGGCTGGCGGCGCATGCACGGGCACAGGGTTAGCGCCGCATCGCATCACCGGCGTACTGGGCATCGTTCGCACCTACACTACGCGCGTGGGCGAAGGCCCATTCCCTACAGAGATGCTCAAAGGCGAAGAGGAACTCGGTCAACTTATAAGAGAGCGCGGGCGCGAGTACGGCGCATCTACGGGCCGCCCGCGTCGCTGCGGCTGGTTCGACGCCTTCGCCACGCGCTACGCGGCAGAAATCAACGGCTTCACTTCGGTCGCGCTCACGAAGCTCGACGTGCTGGATGCTCTGGACGAGATAAAGGTTTGCGTGGGCTACAGGCTGGACGGGCGAGAGATTGATTCTTTCCCTGCCGTCTCGCAGGATTTGCGGCGCGTAGAGCCAATGTACGCGACCCTGCCCGGCTGGAAGAGTTCGACGGAAGGCGTCACGGATGCGGATAAGCTTCCATCCAAGGCGCGCGACTACATAGAATTTCTCTCCCGCGAGATTGGCGTAGAAATAGGACTTGTCTCCACAGGCCCCGAGCGAGGTCAGACAATCATCTACGGAGATTCCGCCTTAGGCCGATGGCTTTCAACTTAAAGCTCACGCGCGTGAGAGAGAGCTTTATCAATCCGTTTTATAAACTTCCCTGTTATCTGAATATGAAGACTACTCATGATTAACGTTTAAGACTCAGCCTCCGCTTCCGCCTCATCCTTTTTCCTCGTCCACATCTCCGCAATCTGATTAGCCTCGGCCAGAGTCATATTGTCATAAACATCGGCATCATCTTTGACCACCCCGTCCTCAAGCTCGCACACTTCCCAGTCCGGCGCATTCGGGTCAATCCCCTCCCGCCCCTTAGACACTCTCACCTCATACGACACATTAGAAAACTTCTTTTCTTCCATCCAAGCTATACCTTCCCTCTCATTCAGATTATCCGAACCTCCACGCAAGTCCCGCATTATACACTTCGCCGCCCCTTGTGCTATAGTTACCACTCGCCAGGCACAAGAATCGTTAGAGCAACTGGCTAAAAGACAGTGGCCCACAGGTTCGAGTCCTGCATGATAATTTAAGAGAAGTATTGAACCATTCAACAGACTTAATCGGGGCCGATAGCTCAGTCGGTAGAGCAACTGGCTTTTAACCAGTGGGTCGCAGGTTCGAGTCCTGCTCGGCTCATCTTATTTTCAATAGCTTAAGGGCAGCCCGTTGGCTGCCCTTAATTCTTCAAGTAGACTTTTTTGAATTTGCCTAAGTGGAGTCGGCCATAAAAGGTTGTTGCTGTGATTTTCAAACAATTTCTAGGATGCACTTGCGTCACCGTTTACGATTCTCACTTTATAAGTCGGTCGGCGGTGCGTGCGGCAATTGCTTGGATGGTTAGCGACGGGTTGACGGCTGTCGAGGTGGGAAAGACTGAGCCATCGCAGATGTACAGGTTCGGCACGTCATGCGCGCGACAGTCGGCGTTGATGACGGAATCCGAAGGGTCACTTCCCATTCTGCAAGTCCCTAACAGGTGCGCCGTACGATCAGCAGACCACACATCCTCGCCGCCTGCGGCTTCCATAATCTCTTTCATCTTGGCAATAGCATGCTGGATTATCCTTTGGTCGTTTTCGTGATAGCCGAAAAGGATATGAGGGACGGGCAGGCCGTACTCGTCGCGCTCCGTGTCATGCAGCTTCACCATGTTCTTCTGCTGCGGCAGGATTTCTCCGACGATGCCTATGCCTGAGTAATAGTTATAGTCCAGCATCGTGCGCCGCAACTGAGCGCCCCAAAGCTTGCGGGCCGTAGCCAGCCGCGAGGCGAAGTCAACAGGGTGCGGGCCGACGACCTCAATCGTATAGCCGCAGACGAAATCCGCCTCGCGCATCGTACGATTGAAGTGTTCAGTGAGCGCGCCGCCGGGCGGAGGCGCTTTGTACTGATTGATGCGGTCGTGGAATTTAGCGAAGACTTGATGCCCCGAATGCACCATGAAGCACTTGCCGACTAAACCGGAAGAGTTGGCAAGGCCGTGGGGGAAGAGCGAACTGGCAGAGTTCAAGAGAAGGCGTGGCGTCTCGACCGCATAGCCCGCAACGACGACCGCTTTCGCATGCTGTCTGAATAATTCGCGGCTGTCTTTGCGAAAGTAGAGCACGCCTGACGCGTGCCCGCGCTCGTCCGTCGAGATTTGAGCGGCCATCGAGTCGGCGCGAACCTCCGCTCCGGCACGAATGGCGCGTGGAATGTAGGTGACGAGGGTAGAACTCTTGGCGTTCGTAGTGCATCCGTAATTACAAAAACCCCGGTATACGCAGGGCGGACGATCTTTATGCGGAGCGCTCAAGGTGGCAATCGGCGCTGGAGCGACCGAGATGCCTAGCTTAGTGCATCCTCGCACGAGCACCTGCGCCGAAGCATTCAACTCGTGCTCGCGCTGCGGGTAACGCTTGCGGCGCCTTCCCCAAGGGTAACGGGTTGGCCCGGCGATTTGCAGAGCCTCTTCCACCTCCTCGTAATACGGCTCAAGGTCTGCGAAAGTGAGCGGCCAATCCCTTATCTCCGCTCCCGCAATCTCGCCTTCGAGCGTGCGCCTTCTGAAATCATCAGGGTGCGCACGCATCGCCACCATGGAATAGTGTACGGTGCTGCCGCCTACGCCTCGACCGGAATTATTGGAGCCAAGTTCGATCGGATCATCGCCTCCCGTAATTCGTTCGTCCATCCAGAAGAGCTTACGCGACTCCAACTCGTCCGAGACAAAATCCTTGACGGGATTCCAGTGCGAGCCTGCGTCTAAGATGACAACAGAGAATCCAGCTTCCGCGAGCTTAGCACCAAGGACGCCGCCGCCCGCGCCCGCGCCGACAATGCAGAAATCAACCTCCTCGCGTGAGAGGTCGCGCATAGGCACAAGCTCTCCGTGAATACCCGGCGCGGTGAGCGTCCACTCCTCTTTTAATTCGTTTCCCATCAAAGTTTGCGCGCCGTAAACATTCCGTAAGACGTCGCGCCCTCAGCGTAAGCCCGACGCATCACCTCGAACGTCTCGACGAAACGGCGAGTGCGCTCATCAGTCATGCGGAGCAACGCTTCAATGTCCGGGCGGCTCGTGAGCGCAGTGCAATGTGTCCACGTTTCCTTAACTTGTTGCGTAATGTCTTCGGCTTCGATTTCTTTGAAGCCACCCGCAAGCATCCAATTCGTATAATCTCGCATGCTCGCAAGCTGCGGACAGAGCATCCCGTCGCAGACCGCCGCGATGAGTTGTGCATGTTCAGGCCGGGCGTATTCATCAGCCGTAAGCCATGTGCAGAGCGCGAGTACCCCACCGGGCTTAAGCGCGCGGGCGCAAGATTCTATGAACCGGGCTTTGTCCGTGAGGTGTTCGCTGCACTCGATCACCCACACGACATCGAAACCCTCTTCATCGAACTGAAGCTGGTTCGCGTCCGCTATTTCGAAGCGCAGGTGCGAATTCAAACCTTCGGCCTGCGCCCTCGCGGTCGCCATACGCGCCTGCACGGGGCTGATGGTTAACCCCAAGACGGAACAGTTCAAGTTACGCGCCAGCCACAGCGCCGGGCCGCCGATACCACAGCCTACATCCAGCACGCGGCTGTTGCGCGGGATATGCGCGCCTGCGGCGAGTCGCTCGACGAGCTTCACTTGCGCGCGTGCAGGCGATTCGCCGTCCTCCCAATAGCCGTGATGAATGTGCTCGCCCCAGAGCGCGCCGTAAAAGACTGATAGGCGGTCGTAATGCTCTCGAACCGCCTCCACACTGAAGTCGCCTTCAATCATGACCTCTTGGAAACCTTCACCTCTTCGCGGTTAAAGAATAGCCCGACGGCTAGACCGGCAAGACCAGCCCCGGCCATCATTAGCCAATTGCGATTGATGTTTGCCCACAGTTGCGGGCTTCGCGCGCTCGCACGCTTATCGAACGTGCCGTGTGCGCCGTGGTCGCCCGGCACAGGCTCCCACAAATTGTCTTGGCGCGATGGCTCGACCGGCTCGTCTGTCTGCTGGGCGTCATAGCCGTTGCGGGCCAGATACCAGTCGGCAAAGCCGGGCGCGATTTTGTCTCCGACAATCGCTTCTACGGTCGGGTAGCCTACGTACATCTCGCGCCGATCGTTGTGCGCGGCGAACAGCACGGCCTCCGCGCCGACTTCGGGCTGGTAGATGGGCGGCACAGGCTGCGGCTTACGCGGCAAACGAGACTTGACCCAAGAGAACTGCGGCGTGTTCATCGCGGGCAGTTGCACCATCGTCACGCGCACGCGTGATCCATCATGAATCAACTCGCTACGAAGCGAATCATTGAAGCCCTGTATGGCGTGCTTGGCGGCGCAGTAGGCGGATTGCAAAGGGATGCCGCGATAGGCGAGCGCCGAGCCAACCTGTACGATGACGCCTCTATCTCGCGGCAGCATTCTTTTGAGAGCGGCGAGCGTGCCGTACACGTAACCAAGATAGGTTACTTCGGTCACACGCTTATACTCTTCCGGTCTCATCTCTTTAACGGGCGAGAAGACGGACACCATCGCGTTGTTGACCCAAATGTCTATGGGGCCGAACTCTTGTTCGATGGCCTCCGCCGCACGCTCGACCGCATCCGCATCTGCTACGTCGGTAGGCAAGACGAGCGCTCGGCCACCAAGTTCTTCAACGTCACGGCGCGCTCCTTCAAGACCATCCCGCCCGCGCGCAAGCAGTCCTATGTATGCGCCCTCACGAGCGAAGGCTCTTGCTATGGCTCGACCCAAGCCAGCCGATGCCCCTGTGATAACCACGACTTCAGGCTTTTTCAATTGTTTCATATCATCCCTGCTCTTCGGTAATTAACCACTCTGCTCTCGTTCACTTACCCGGCAATAAACTTGTGAGCGCGTCTTTTAGACGCTCGGCAAAGCTGGCGGTGAGCGACCAAGGGCTGGGCTGCCTGACGACGTGAAGCGTCCCGCGCTTGTCCAAGACCTCGTAGTCGCCTCTGCCATTCTCGCGGCGATAAAAACGGATTGTGACGACCGCGTCCCCTACGCGTAGATTCTCAAGCGTAATCTCCGGCAGCCACTCCGGCATGAAAGGGTCAACCAAGAGCATATTCAAGGGCGCGTAAGGGTATAGGCCGAGTATCGCCTGCAAGAGACAGAAGACAGAGGATGCAGACCATGCCTGCGGCGAGCAGGCTTGTGGATAGAAGGCCGGGAACGGATGGTCTTCATCGCGTTGATGGCCGCTAAAGAGTTCCGGCAGACGATAAAAATCAAAAAGGGCGGCGGCCTCAAACTGCGCCTGCGCGATCAACTCTACGACGCGGTGGTAGCCGTAGCGCGCGAACGCTACGGCAAAAGTCCCATGCTCTACGGGCCACACAGAGCCTCTATGATAGCTGTACGGATTATAAGCCGGATGCTCTGAGGAGAGTGTACGCACGCCCCAGCCCGAAAAGAGGTCGTCCGCAATGAAGCGAAGCGCCGTGCGCGGCACCAATGCGTCATCAACGATGGCTGTGGCGAGGCAATGTCCGGGGTTCGAGGTAATGGATTTAATCTGGCGCTTCTGCGGGTCAAGGCCAAGAGCGAAAAAGCCCTCGTCCTCCATCCAGAAGGCTTCGTTGAAACGCTTCTTCAACTCTTCGGCCTCATGAAAGAGACGCTTGGCTTCATCTTTTTCATCCAGCCACCAGAGGACTTCAGACATGTGTAGCTTCGCAAGGTACGCGAAGCCCTGTTCTTCGCAGGTGGCAATCGGCGGCTTCGCCTGCGAGCCGTCTTCGTAAACGATTGCGTCCGCCGAGTCCTTCCATGCCTGATGCACTACTCCCTGCTCCGAGTGCGTCAGGTACTCGTAGAACCCATCACCATCCAGATCACCATATTCATCGAGCCACTTAAGACATTTGAGCGCGGGTTCTATGAAAGGCCGAATCAACTCCTTGTCGCCCGTCCAATGCCACAACTCCGACACGGCCACCGGGTAAAAGCCTGAAGTTGTAATCGAGCCGTAGTAACGCAGGCGTGCGCTGATGTTCAGCACTTTCGTAGGCCCCGTGTGTGCCTCATGCAGCATCTTGCCCGGCTGCTCGTCGCGCCAGTCGTTCACCTCACGCCCCTGCCAGCGCGCCAGTTCCGGTAGCGTTCCCTTCATCATGTCTGGACTTACAATCGCCGCCTGCCAAGCGGCGGTCAGAGAGTCACGACCGAAGAGCGCGACGAAGACGGGAAGCCCCGCGCAGAGCGTCCACGCGCGCTCGCCTTGGTCTAAATTGTAGAGGCGCAACGCCACAAGATCACGTTTGGCTTGTTCAAGCGCGCCCACGACGACGGGCGTGAGTGTTTCGCTCTGCGGGGCGGTGAACTGCGTCGCCTCACTGAGAAAGATTTTTCGTCGCCTGTCATACTCGCTGTTTGTTCCGGCGAATGAGCGGCAACTGTAGAGCGGCTGTAGAGACTTACCATCAATATAAGGAATCAGGTTGATGCAGGCGTGCCACTTACCCTTCGGCCCAAGTTCTACGTCAAACGAGATTCGTTTGTCGCCGTAGGACGGCGTTGACGCGGCATTCTCAACGCGCAGCACCAGCCCGCGATGCAGCCTCTTCGTCCCCGTCCCTTCTTGATTGTGATACGTATGCTCGACTCTGTAATCGAAACGGAGTTCCCAGACGCCGCCCGCCTCAAGCCACTCGCGTTTGTTGTCGCCCTTCTGCTGACGATACCCTTTGGTTTCGTCAATGTCTGCGAAGTCTGCATCGACTTCGAGCGTGAGAGTAAAGACCGTCCTCTGCTGAGTAAAGTTTGTTATGTCTACATCCTCATGAAAGCCGTCGCCGACGTAGCGGGAAAGGCGCAACTCAAGCGTCTGTTGTGAAATGACCTCCATCTGTCCGCTCCCCGGATCACGCTCTTCGTTGATGCCGGGCGGCAGCGCTATGTAGTAGCCGAGCCACGTGTGCTGCTCTACATTCGAGAGAGCCACGGGACGCCAGGGCCGGTCGTTAATCAAATACCTGTAAAGCGAGAGCAGCCGCGTCTGATGAACGAATAGGCCGTGATCCGCGCCGTCGCTGATGAAGCCGTCACTGTCTGTGGCAAGTACGCTCTGGTTCTGGCTGATGTATAGCGTGTTGGGACGCGTGCGTAATCTCACCAGATAATCTTGTGGCCTGATGATCATTTAGAGTCTCCTGCTACCCCTTTGCTCCACGCGGTCAGTCTCTTCTTCGTGCGCCTCCCAAGGGTCACGGCCTCCCTCCCACTTGCGAACGTGGCCGCGCGGCGAAGATGGCCCCGCGTAGCCGATCTCGTTCCAAGCCCGTGGGTGCGCGTAGTAGATTTTGACTATCATGATGGAAAGCACGCTCTTGAAGAAGCGCGAGGCAGGCATCTTTTCCCACACGGCACCGGGCGCATTCCCGCGCTCCATGTGGTGTAACACAACGTCTTGGGAGAGGGGTTCGAGTTCGACGAAGGGCTTTCCATCAAAGAGTGCGCGCGATGTCTCGTCAATTCCCATCAATCCAAGCCGCCACGTCTCGCGCTGCGGCGGCAACTCTTCGTAGCGGTAGCCGTCGCGCTTATATTCGTAGAGCTTCTCGTCTATCCAAGGCACGATTGGTATCTTCAACGCTTCATCCCTGTCGGGCTGCGGAACGATGCGCTCACAGATGGCTGCGAGCGTGCGCGCCTCGTGCTCTGTGAAGAAGCGTACCGGAGGGACATCCTCAAGACGATGGCGCACGACCTCTCGCGTCTGGTCGTCCCAATCGGGCGAAGACCATTTGTCCAGGACGTTGTAGCCGGGATAACGAGTACGAAATTCTTGACTCTCACTCATAGCCATTTTTCCGCTCACAGCAGATATACTGCTATGAGACCGACGAGCGCGAATCCAGCAAAGAGCGCGGGCGCGAAGGCGGGCGGCCCTTCCAGCCAGTTAAAGAGCGCAACGTAGAGGCCGCCCATCTGGCGCTCGAATCCGCGCAGATGCATCCCCAAGCCTACGAAGCCTGTGAGGAATGTCAGCCATAAAAGAATCATAAGCGCGAGCGCCGCCGCGCTATTTGGCACTACAGCCATCAAGATACTTAAGAAGACTGCGAGCGTAGGCGCAATAAGCGGCGCATACATCGCCGGATTATTGAACGCGCCACGATAGTGCAGGATGCCGGATTGTAAGACTGCTCCCGCCAACGCGACAGCTACAAATAGGAATAGCGCGACGCGCAGGCTTATTCCCGTATAACTTGTCTCACCGGCAAGGCCGCTTGCGGCGATGAGCGCCAGCGCGCCAGTGACAGTGAGCGCGAGCGGCGCGAGTTGCGGCGCTCCGTACATCAAGTAATGCAGCAGCCACTTATAGCCTCCGGGCTTCCTCAGGATTCCGTAGTAGTGATGAAAACCGAAGCCTATGACGCCGCTCGCCACGGCCAACCAACCGGCGGCGCGCAAAGCCTTATTCGCCCACAACGAGCTTGGCGCGATGCCTGCCGCAACCGCCGATGCGATTAGCAAGCCGCCCGTCACGAACGGCGCGTACTGAGCGCGGAAGGTAAACCCAGAGCGGTAATGTCCGGCGAAAGCATCAGCTAGAAGCAACAGCGTCATTACTGCTACAAGCCCCGCGAGCCACTGAAACGGATTCAAGCCGAGGAACGCCGCTCCCATCATGCAGCATCTCCGCGCTTCTCCACCGAAGCCGAACGCGAAGACGAGGAAGCTAACGAAGGCGGCGCTGACGTAGCTTCTCTCTCAGGCAACTCACGATGAGCCTGCTCTACCTCGACACCGTAGCGGTAAACAAGCTCGCCGCCCAAGTAGCCTTGCACCGTCATCACGAAAGAGACGACAGCCATGGCTATCAGATACCACCATGAGACGCTCTGCCCCTCCTGCCAAAAGGAGAGACGCCATACCATCATCATTATGAGCAGACCATAAAATATGAGTCCAAGCGCCATGTGTGCGCGCAAGAACGACCTCGCCTCGCCCTCTTCAACCGGCGCTCTAGTGCTTGAGGTTAAGCCGGTAGAGAGTGTCATGACCGTCATTAAGGTAGAGGCAAGAAGCGTCCATCCTCCGGTGGCTGTGAGCGACTGACGGCTCAAGATAAACCCAAGCGCGTCGAATACGAGTGAAGAAGCGGTCAGCGCGATGGTGAAGTGAACGAATATCGGATGCATCGGCGCGCCCATTTTGATGAGGCTTATAGCCTGTCTCAAACTCTTGACCGTCCCTCCTTTCTCCGTCGGCCTATTCATTGCTAGCCTCTATCGTCTCTTCATCAATGAGTGGAAGGATGTGGCCGCCGTGGCGCAGTACGGCAACCTTCGCTTCTTTCCCCTGTCGCTCGAACGCCATCTCAAGCGCATCTTGTGCCGTCGCCGCATAGCGGAAGCCGAGTCTCTCTGTCTCCTCGCGCGTCACGCCCGGCGAGACCATAATGCAATCCGCGCGGTCAACAATCTGCACTACATCCGCTAAGATGGCCGCGCCCACGATGTCTTTGACTTCACCCGCTTCTACCATCCGCACGATTTCTGCGTGCGGGCGATAGCCTATCTCAAGCACGTTCGGATGATTGCGGGCTACGCCTTCCGGGTTCGGCGCGACGACTATCAGCGTGCCTCCCTGCCGCACGGCCATCGTGCCCGAATAGAACCCTTTCGCGGATTGCCAGAAATCGCGGTCAGCCGGATGTGAATCAATAAGCACTACGTCTGCACGTCGCGGAAGACGCGCGGCGTTTATTTCACGCGAGAGCCGACAACCTGCGCGGTGCGCCTCTACAGGATCGCCTACAAAACACCCGACGATCTTCTTCTCAAGGTCAGAGACGAGGTTGACGATGTAGCGCAAGCCTGCGAGTTGCGCCGCCTCTTCCATTCTGAGACGCATAGGATTTTCGGCCTCGCCCATCACCATCTCCGACATGCGCTGGGACGCCTCCCATTGATTGCGCTCCTGCATCTCGCGCCCTGACACTCCCGGAAAAACGATCTTCGCACCGCCCGAAAAGCCTTTCACACGGTGCGGTACGATTGAGCCAAGGCCGATGATGAAATCAGCTTCGGCGAGCAGACGGTTCGCGGTCACGCGCGTGCCGTCCCGTGTGCGCCCGAACTCGTGAAGGTTCGACTCATCCAGCCAGTCGTGCTGGTGCGTCTCGAACCGCCCGTAGAACTCTCCCAGCTTTTGCCGCAGTTCTCCTTCGGTCATTCTTCGGTGAGTGCCCTGTGCGGTCAGCAGTTGAATCTGCTTGTCCGAGACTCCTGCCGCCCATAAATTTCCGATCACGCGCTTCAGGAGGCGCGCGATGGGTGTGCCTCGCGTCGCGTCGTCAACGAGGATAAGCACGCGCATTGTCTGCCGCACCGCGTCGCGCAGGTGTGGCGCGCCGTATGGCTCACTGAAGCCGGATGCTAACACCTCTTCTTCACCCACCTGCCCCACGGCGCGCGGCGCGTAGACTCCCATCAGGTTTGCGTCCGGCACTTCAACCGACGCAATCCCTTCATAGCCCGGATATGGGAAATCAATTTTCACTTATTGTCCTGAACACATCCTGGCGAGTGTTACCGCCGCTACAACTTAATTAAAGGCTCTTCGCGCTTATAGCAGTTCATTTAACTTGTCGCGGAAGAGAGTCAGCGCGATCTTCTTGCCCTCGGGCTGGCCCTTCACAAGCGCCTCCGCGAAATGGAGCGCCTGCTCCATCTTCACCTTCGGAGGCATTGGCGGCTCGTTCGGATCAACTACTACTTCGACGATTGCGGGTTTGCCTGAAGCGATGGCGCGCTCCAAAGCGGGCCGTATCTCCTCTGGCCGTTCGACAGTAATACCGAGTCCGCCGCACGCCTCCGCGTACTTTGCGAAGTTCGGGTTGTGTAGTTCGCAGCCGTATTCGGGATTACCCAAAAAGACTATCTGCTCCCACCTGATCTGGCCGAGCGTATTGTTCTTGATAATGACGACTAAGATGGGCAGGTTGTATTTGACGGCTGTCAAGAATTCACCCATCAGCATCGTGAAGCCGCCGTCGCCGACGAAGGCTATTGATTGTCTGTCAGGGTAAGCTACTTTCGCGGCGATGCTGTACGGCAACCCCGGAGCCATCGTCGCCAGCGTGCCGGAGCAACTGAACTTCTGATTCCCTTTGATCTTGAATTGCCGCGCTATCCATGTGGTGATGGTGCCAGAATCGGTTGAGATGATGGCGTCGTCTGCGGCCAACTCGGACAACTCCCACGCGACGCGCTGCGGCTTAATCGGCACATCATCACGCATGGCTCGCGCGCGCATCAGTTCCCACCAATCTTTCATCCCCGCTTGAGCCTGCTCTAAAAAACTTCTGTCTTCTTTGCGTGTGACGTATTTCGAGAGTGCGGCTACAGTCGGCTTAGCATCGCCGACGAGACCGACCGTCACAGGGTAGCGCAAGCCTATGCGATCTGGTTTGTCGTCAATCTGCACGCCTTTGGCTTGATCCGGCTTCGGCAGAAATTCCATGTAAGGGAAAGACGAGCCGATAATGAGTAGAGCGTCCGCCTGCTCCATAGCTTCTTGCGACGGGGTTGTGCCGAGAAGTCCAAGGCCGCCTGTGGTCAGTGGGTGATCGTCAG
This sequence comes from Pyrinomonadaceae bacterium, assembly GCA_014534425.1. GTDB lineage: Bacteria > Acidobacteriota > Blastocatellia > Pyrinomonadales > Pyrinomonadaceae > JACVRN01. The sequence continues at coordinate 4,477 of JACVRN010000102.1, read as the reverse complement.
GGACTACGGCTTTGCCTAGAAGCGCTTTGACAATGGGCGCGCCAAGCTTGTCCGCTATCTCAATCACTTCTTGGCCCGCGCCCAGCGCACCTTGCCCGACTAGAATCACGGGCTTCTTCGCTTCGTTGAGGATGAAGGCGGCGAGTTTTAATTCATCTTCCGGCGGAATGATGACGGGCGGCGACCAGCGACTCGTCGTAGAGCCTTCGACCTTGTGCATAGTGCCACGGCCTGACGGCTCGACCTCTTGGTAATCAACGGGAAATGTGATGTGCGCGACACCTCTATGATTGAGGGCGTGGCGGCAGGCTTCGTTCGCCAGCATCTCTACCTGATTGGGATTGATGACCTCCTGGTTATAAACGCTCACGTCCTCAAACAGCAGCGTCATATTTATTTCCTGCTGGAAGTTGCTGCCTTTGAGATCAGAATAGGTCTGTCCGGTGATGGCGACGACAGGAGCTTGATCAAGCTTAGCATCGTAGAGACCGTTCAAAAGATGTATGCCGCCGGGGCCGGACGTGGCGAGACAACAGCCCAACCGCCCCGTATATTTCGCATAAGCGCAGGCCATGAAGGCTGCGGCCTCTTCGTGGCGCACCTGTATGAAGCGCACGCGATCCTGCCGCGTGCGCAAAGCCTCCATGATGCCGTTGATGCCATCGCCGGGCAGACCAAAGATCGTATCCACGCCCCACTTGATGATGCTCTCGACGAGCACGTCGGCGGCTGTGCCTGCCATCGCTCTCCTCCTATTCCATACTCAACACAAGTCCGAAGAACTAAATTTGATGGGCCACGATGTCGAACGTGAACTTCAGTTTGTCCCTCACGCGAATCGTGCCATGCAAAGCAGATGTCGCCTTGACGTTGTAATCGCTGCGATTCACTGTAAATTCCCCACGCGCTCTGAGCGTATCACCGCTTAAAGTTACCTGCGCGGGGATGACTATGTGACGCGTCACGCCGTGCAGTGTGAGGTCGCCGCCTATTTTCGCTTCCACCTGTCCGCCGCTCAGATTCACAGTGACATTCGTGCTCTTGAAAGTAATCTCGGGATATTTATTCGTCTCGAGAACTATCTCACGCAGTTCACGATTTATGATCTGCTTCTGCTGCTCCGTAAATACGTCGCGCGTCTCTACAAGCGAATCGGCGCGAATCGTCATCTGGAGTGAAGCCGGATTGATTGCGCCCGGCACGAGTTGCGCCTCGCCCGAAAAATCGCGCACCGCTATGAAGTGGTCGTGACCTTTGAACCAGAGCAGACCGCCAGCGAATGCTCGCACCATGAATTTGCTCTGGCTGGCATCCAGCCTGTAGCGAGCGGCGGCAAACTCGCGCGCCTCAGTGCTCACACGGTCAAGCGCGGCCACCTCATAAATCGAATTAGCTGACGGCCTCATTGCTTGAAATGCTTGTGCGTCCGCCGGTGTAGCTCCGCCGCTATTGGCTAAGTGATAACCAACTGTCGAGAGCGCGAGCACGCTCCATGAAACAAGTGTGAACAATAGCAATCGTTTCATGCTCTATACCTCGCCCGAGAATTTCTTGGCTCACATTCCCCGCGCAATTTGTTCATCCCTTCTAGGCGAAGGCAAGTATTACATCTTGCTGTCGCATGTCATGAAGCGGACATTCCCTGTCCCTCACCGAGGCCGGGTACGCTTCAAGATGCGCGCGCCTTGGCTCTCTCTTCCGGCAGCGTATCGTGTTGCGGGTTGACCGCCACGCCGTACTTGAAGACCAACTCGCCGCCCAGATACCCGGAGATTGTAATCAGGATGATGCCGATTACAGAGAGCACGAAAGCAATCGTGTAGCTTCCGCCGAGCAAGCGCGCCCCGCCCGTCGTACGCAGGTAAAAGCTCGCCGCGAAAATCAGGAGCGCAATGACATTTAGACGAGCATGCCAGTCCGCCACCTTTTTCACTTCGCGCTCTTTAATCGAGAGCCAGTCAATAATGCCGAAGACTGCCGCCAGCGCCGCGCCGATGATGCCCGCCAGCAGTGCGTAGAATGCTATATAGTCTCTCCACACGGGATTACCTCGCCACAGATAGACGAGGTCTGCGATGAATGAAAAGACCCAAAGCGCTATCGGAAACGGAATGAGCATCGGGTGAATAGGATGCCCGGCTATACTTGCAGGACTTGACATAATTATCTCCTTTTTACTGCCTCGGCTATCATCTCATGACCTTTCGATGATACGGGCAGACTTGGTTGCCCCTTCGTGCGAGGTTAATAGTTGTCAGGATAGTTATAATGTTTACGGCCTAGCTGTCCTTCGGTGCACCTGGGCCAGTGAGGCGATCCGTTGCCTCCTCTTTGTGCCCTGTGACCACATCCTTGATTTTCCCGCCTGTCTGCCGGAGGATTGCTCCACTGACTTCGCTCTTGTCGAGGTCTTCTGTACCGCCTTGTGGAACCTCGAACAAAAGGCGTTCGGCATACGGAGCAGAACGGCCCAGGTTGTAAGCAACGGTGCTTTCAACCGCCGTTTTTCTAGCATCTTCGACGGTTCGCTTGCCCGTGACGATCTCGTGCACCATGTTCATGCCGAGGACGTTGGCCGACTCAGAGTCGCAGCGCGCCGCCACTTCCCCCTTCGTCCTGTCGAGCAGGATGCTGCCGTCGAACATCGCTATCAGATGGAACATCTCTGGCGGCACGCGATAGTCAATGACCTGCGTGAGAAAGTCTGTATGTACTGTCGGCCAGTTGTGGACGACGATGTCGCGCGACAATTCGGTGCGCTTCCAAGGGCCGTTCTCGTACCAGAAGAGTTTCGTCGCCGTTGCCTCGTTTGGCGTACCGTACTTCTCAATCATTTGCTGAGCGATATTCTTCTGGGGTGCGGGCCAGTCTTCGATGATCTTATCGACCTCTGCTAAACTCAACGCGTAGCGCGCACCCTTCTGCGACTCATGCTCTCCTTTAATCTCGTGTGCGATCCCCTGGGCGACCGCGCGCCCCGTCATCGCTAGGCGCTCGCCGGTGTCCAAGTCCAACGGCTGCGGCTGCTCTTTTTTCGCCTTCTCTGTCATCTTTTTCACCTCCATGTTACCGCAGACTAATCGGTACTTAATCTTTCTTCTGTCGCCTATTTTCGCAGCAGGCAATAAGGCCACTCGCCAAGGCCGCAGATGAGAAGGCTCGCCAACTGAAGCGTCCTCCTCATCTGCGCCGATGAAGTGACCTCAAGCCGCGCGCTTCAACTCGTCAGCAGCCTTCAGGGCTTCGCGCCGGACGTGATCCGCGAGCGTCGGGTGAATGATGCTCTTGATCTGCCCGGCGTTGATGCCTTTCTCGGCTGCCGTCTTGAAATCAATGATGTCGTTGACGGCTTTCTCAAGCGGGTTCTTAGACGCCGGGCTGCTGCTGTGCATCTGCTTGAACGCGCCGCTCGTCTGTATGGCCTTCTGAATCAGCGTGTTCTCCACGGGGTCAAGCAGGTGCGCTATGAAATCCGCGTGCTCGCCCATGATCTGCGTCCAGAAATCCGCAGCCTCGGAGAGGCTGGTTGACGTGTCGCCGCGCGAGAACTGGTCGAGCCGTTTACTGAACCGCTCGGCCTCGCGCGCCGTGTGGTCGAAGAAGGTTGACCATACCAGGCTCTTCAGCTTGCCTGCGGCCTGCTCGTCGCGCATCTGGCGTTTGAAGTCAACGAACGGTTTGACGAGTTCGACCGTGGAGCGGTTGAAGGCAGCGTAGTTAGAGCGGTCTAGGCTCGCCGTCTGTGCTTTCTGAAGCTGGCTCATGAAACTGTTTTGGAACTGCTCTGCTTGGCCGCGCTGCGCGGCCAACTCCAGCCCTGGCATCATCATCACGAAGAATTTCGCGTGCTCCATCAGTTGCTCGTTCCAGAAAAGGTTTTCGGCGACGGAGAATGCTACCGCGTCGGTCGAACCCTGCTCCGGCAGGAAGGTAGGCTTCATCCCGCCATCTTTGGAGGTGATTCCCCGCCGCTTCATGTCCTGGCCCGTCATAGTCTGCGCTTGCACCGTGTCGAAGAGCGAACCCAACAAAGTCGTCCCGATGAGAGTGGCTCCGCCAGCGACCAAGACTTCACGGCGCGTGATTCGTGGGCTAGACTGATTCCCTGATGGCTCATTTTGTGCTGTCTTGTTCATCTTTCTTCCCCCCTTTGATTAAAAATTTAAGACCGACTAGGTGGACATCTCTCGTGATAAACACCACCCTGCCTTTGGCTCCTCCTGTTACTTGAACTTGTTCGGGAACTGGTTGATGATGCCGGCGCTCAGCATGTCGGCCATGGCGAGTATCTGTGAGTGCACACTATCATAAGCCTGCACGTCTGCCGTCCAGTCGCCTTTCAGCCGCGCCTGCACTTCGTTAGTCGTCAGGTTAAGATGGTCATGCATCATCTTCGTCATATCTGCGGCAGGCCAGTTTTTCGGATTGGCACCGCTTAGAAACGCAGCAATCGCGTCCGCGTTTGCGAACCAACGCT
>JACVRN010000125.1 GCA_014534425.1 Pyrinomonadaceae bacterium | reverse complement strand
GCTTAAAGTCGGCGACCCCCTTGACCCCTCGACCAGCATGAGCGCCGTCATCAACCAGAAGGCTTTCAAGACCATCAGCGAGTACATAGAGAAGGGCCAGGAAGACGGCGGGCGATTGATTGCGGGCGGAGGAAGCGACGGCGAGCAGGGCTTCTTCATAGAGCCGACCGTCATAGCCGATGTCAAACCCGGCGACCGCATCGAGCAGGAAGAGATTTTCGGCCCCGTCCTCGCGGTCATACGCGCGAAGGATTTCGACGAAGCCTTAAAGATTGCCAACGACACGGAGTACGGGTTGACGGGCGCTGTCTACACCAACGACCCCGCCAAGATTGAGCGCGCTATACGTGAGTTTCACGTAGGCAATCTCTACATCAATCGCAAGTGCACGGGCGCGCTCGTGGGCGTTCATCCCTTCGGCGGCTTCAACATGTCAGGCACGGATTCAAAGGCCGGAGGGCGCGACTACCTGGCGCTCTTTACGCAGGCCAAAGTCCATTCAGCCAAAGTCGCGGCCAGCCAGCAGACCAAAGCCGAAAAGCGCGGCGCGATTTAGAATGCTCAGAAAAGAAATTAACAGGGATAGACAGGATAGAGAGGATAAAAGAGAAAGAGTTTATTCTTTATCCTGACAATCTCTGTCCATCCCCGTTTGAATCTTAATTCTAGAAGGAGTCAATCAGCATGAGCCTTAGACGAACGCTTTTGATTGCGTTCTTTGTTCTTTCCCTCGCTTACGTCTTTTCAATCGCGGGGAGCGCGGAACCAGCCGGGGGGAGTGTGATTGGAACTCAGTCCAGAGCGGTCGTCTTCGCAGTCTTCGGCGCGAGCGGCCAGTTGTCCGCACAGATGGAGCCGATGCTCATAATTGAAGGAGGCCAGTACAAGGAGCCTGTTTCGGGCGGCTCCGACGCGGAGGAAATCAAGCGCTTCTCCAACGAGCGTTACCGCAAGGGCCAGAAGTACCGGCTGCTCTTCGGAGGCGCTGAAGCCGGTACGGCGACCGTCAAAAAATCCGACATCGACGAAGAATGCTTTCGCACGGGCGCGGACGTGACCTTGCAGACAACTGCTAGGCTGAACAGAAACGTGATGGCGCTGGCGACGGATTCAAACAGCCTTGGGCTTGCTGCTACGGAGCGCTCGCGCCGCTCGCCAACTCCTGCCGAGCGCACGCAGGCTCTTGATCTCGCACGCACGGCCTTCAGGCAGAAAGGCGTCGCCGCCTCTTTGCTTCCGGCCATAGAGGTCATCAATCTCACGGCGATTGACCTTGACCGCGACGGCAAATTTGAGCTGGCCGGAAGCTTCGTCGCCAGCAAGCGCACGCGCAAGCAGGAGCGATACGTACTCTTTCAACTGGCTGTGCCTGCGGGCGCGAGCTACCGCGCGGCCATCTCGAATTACGAGAAGCACGGCGAAGATGACATCATGTCGGGCGCAAGCATCAACGCCATCAACGAAGGGGTGTATGTTGAAAGACTCGTAGAGCATCTGGACTTGGACGGCGACGGCACGAGCGAGCTCGTGACTACGGCCCAGGGCCTTGAAGGCGTCAGCTATTACATCTACAAAAAGCAGGGCAGCGCCTGGAACAAGATTTACGAGTTCGGCAACTATCGCTGCGCCTTTTAAGTATGCGTTTGATTTTCATGGGGACGCCTGAGGCGGCTGTGCCTACTTTGAGGCGTTGCCTTGAGGACGGGCATGAGGTGGCGGCTGTGTGGACGCAGCCGGATCGTCCGGCGGGGCGAGGCAATCATTTGCACGCTCCGCCCGTCAAAGAGTTCGCGCTCTCGAAAGGTTTGACGGTTCACCAGCCAGCGAAGATAAGGACGGAAGAGGCGCTAGCCATCTTCTCTTCTTACGGCGCAGACGCGGCCATAGTAGTGGCTTATGGTCGCATACTTCCGCCAGCTTTCCTCAACACTCCCTTTCGCGGCTGCATCAACGTTCATTTCTCTCTGCTCCCATTTTATCGCGGCGCTGCTCCTGTGAACTGGGCCATTGCGCGGGGCGAGACTCGAACGGGCGTCACGACCATGCAGATGGACGAAGGGCTTGATACAGGCTCAATCCTGCTGCAACGCGAAGAGAGAATTCTGGATGATGAGACTGCGCCCGCGTTGATGGCTCGTCTCTCTTTAATCGGCGCAGAGTTGTTGAGCGAGACGCTTTCAAGCTTAGATGAGATTGAGCCGCGCGCCCAGGATGAAGAGAAGGCTACGTTCGCGCCCATGCTCAAGCGCGACGACGGCCTCATTGATTGGGCCTTGGATGCCGTGCAGATTGAGCGGCGCGTGCGCGGCTTTCAGCCCTGGCCGAATGCCTTCACCAGCTACCAGTCACGGCGTCTTGTCGTATGGCGCGCGGAAGCCTTGACGAATTACGAAGTGCGCGGAGGCGTAGGCGAGATAGTCCAGGCGCGCGGCGATGAGATGGTCGTCGCGTGTGGCGACGAGACAGCTTTGCGTCTTCAAGAAGTTCAGCCGGAAGGGAAGCGGCGCATGTCTGTCAGAGATTTCCTGAACGGCGCGCACGCACGCGCAGGCGAGAGGCTAGGATGAGTGCGGGCAAGAGAGGCACTGTAGGCCGAAGCCCCAAGGGCGCACGCAACAAGCCTGAGCGTGCGCCGCAAGTTTCGCCAGCGCGGCTTTCATCCTTTGAAATCCTCAGACGCGTGGAGGAAGAGGATGCTTATGCCTCCGTGCTCCTGGCTTCGAATGAAGAGGGCCTGCGTGCGGAAGACCGCGCCCTCTCTTACGAGATCGTGCTTGGAGTCCTGCGCCGTCGTCTCTGGCTGGACTATTTGATAGAGCATTACACGCGTAGAAGCATTGCGAAGCTTGACCTGCCAGTGCTTCTTGCCCTGCGTATGGGGCTTTACCAGCTACGCTTTCTCTCGCGCATTCCTCCTTCAGCCGTCGTCAACGAAGCGGTTAATCTAGCGCACCTGAAACGCGTGCGCTCTGCCGCAGGTTTGATTAACGCCGCGCTCAGGCGCGCGGTGCGCGAGCCGGAATACGACCCCGCCGCGCACTTGAGCGACCCGCTTCAGAGAGTTTCGGTGAAGCATTCTCACCCGCTCTGGCTGGTCAAACGCTGGGCCGGTTGGCTTGGGCTTGAAGAGGCGGAACGGTTTGCCGAAGCCAACAACGAAGCGCCGCCCGTGGCCTTCCGCTTTGTGCAAAGAGATGAAGAAGAAGCCACGCTTGATGAGTTGCGGGCTGCGGGTGCTAGTGTAGAAGCATCCAGGATTGCGCCGGGAGCCTGGCGCGTCAGTGGTGCTTCAGCGCGCTTGCGAGAGTTGGCCGGAAAGGGGCGCATATACATTCAGGACGAGGCGTCGCAGTTGGTGGCGCACGCGCTTCATGCTCAGGCAGGAGAGCGCATACTAGATGCCTGCGCCGCGCCTGGAAGCAAGACTACGCACATAGCAAGCCTTGTGAATGACGGGGCGCTCTTGGTGGCCGGAGACGTTCATCGTCATAGACTGAGCGCGCTTCTTGAATCCTGTGCGCGGCAGAATTTAAAGAGCGTGCGCGCCATAGTTCACGATGCGGCTGCCTCGTTGCCTTTTGCGTCTGAGACTTTTGACCGAGTGCTGGTGGACGCGCCGTGTACGGGAACGGGCACGCTCAGGCGCAACCCGGAAATCCGTTGGCGCATCAGAGCAGAGGACATTCCGGCCCTGCAAGCTTTGCAATTGCGTATTTTACGAAATGCCGCGAAGGTCGTGCGGCGCGGCGGGCGACTGGTTTACTCCACCTGTTCCGTGGAGCCGGAAGAGAACGAACAGACCATCGCGCATTTTCTCAGAGAAGAGAGCGGCTGGAAGCAGTTGAGCGTAGAGGTCGCTGGCCGGTTCCGGCTTGAAGACGGAGCGGCGCGCATCTGGCCGCAGAGAGACGGGGCGGACGGCTTCTTTATAGCCGCCCTTGAGCGAGCATGAAAGCCGTGCTTTCATGTCCTACTCTTTACGGCTTGCTGTGTGAAACGTGCGAATGTTAGACTTCACGGTCTTACGCAATCCCGACCGAGCGCCGCACGCGCTCCCCTGCGGCGGCAGGCGGGAAATCCCGAAAGGCAAACGTGATAGGTTGTGAGTCTTATTAGGCGTGCCTGGTCGGCCTTCGGCAGGCTTGGAATTATCATTGCCATCGCTCTGGCTTTTATCTTCGGTATGACCGGCACGGTCTACCTCTCGCTGCGAAGCCCGGAAGTAAAGGTGCCCAGCATCCTGGGCAAGAGCAGGCAGGAGGCGGAGGACGAGTTGAGCCGCGCGGGCCTGAACATGCGCGTGCGCGCTACGCGCTACAGCGCAGACACCAAACCCGACACGGTTCTGCTTCAACTGCCGCACCCCGGCGAGGTCGTCAAAACCGGACAGACCGTGGCCGTGGACATCAGCCGCGCGCAGGCCAAAGAAGGCGAAAGCTCAACGAGCGTCGCCACAGAGAAGAAGCAGGAAGGCGGAGAGAAGGCCGAGGGCGGAAACCAGAACGAGGGACAAGGCAATACTGCTGCATCTACTGCGAACAATCAGAACGCGACCCAGAACCAGAACAATCGCAACAAGAATAAGAACAAGAACGCGAACAACGCTAATAACAGCAATAATCGCAACGCGAATAATTCTAACAATCGTAACAACAGCAACGGGAATGCTAATCGCCCCGTGAACCTTAACAATCGCAACACGGCGAATACTACAACTAATAGTAATCGCCCTGCGACAAATGCGAATGCTAACAGGCGACCGCCCGGCACGACGACGCCCTTCAACCCGGGCAGCAACTCGCGCCCGTAGAAGCTCTCAGCTATCAGCAGTCAGCTTAATTGCTTTCTGCTGATAGCTGATAGCTGATAGCTGATAATGGTTGAGATTGCCCCTTCAATCCTTTCTGCTGATTTCGCCCGGTTGGGTGAAGAGATAAGCGCGGTCGAGCGCGGCGGCGCGAGTGTCGTGCATGTGGATGTGATGGACGGACATTTCGTGCCGAACATCACGGTCGGACTGCCCGTGGTCAAGGCTGTCGCAAGACAGACGCGATTGATCATCGACGCTCATCTGATGATTGAAGAGCCTGGCCGTTACGCGGAGCAGTTCGTGGAAGCGGGCGCGCAGATGGTTTCCGTGCATGTCGAGATTGACCCGCACATCAATCGCACGCTCTCGGCAATAAAATCCGGGGGCGCCATGGCCGGGGTCGCCATCAATCCAGCGACTTCGCTTGTCTCTATAGAAGAGGCGCTGCCCTTCGCGGACTTTGTGCTGCTGATGTCTGTCAATCCGGGATTCGGCGGGCAAAAGTTTATACAGACTTCTTTGGATAAGCTCAGGCGTTTGCGCGCCATGATTGACGAGCGCAGGCTAGGTACTCGAATTGAGATTGATGGCGGCATAGACCGCTCGAATATAAATGATGTGGTTGCCGCCGGAGCCGAAATCATCGTCGCCGGTTCAGCCGTCTTTAACACACCAGACCCCGCCCAGGCCGTGCGCGACCTGCGTAACGCCACGGCGCAGTGGGTCTGAAGGATTTGCGATTTTAGATTTTGGATTAGCAGTTGAATACCTTCTTCCAATCCAAAATCTAAAATCCAAAATGGATGGAGGTTTTATTTAATGTACAGACGTTTTATCGCATCGGTCGCTACGTGCGCGATACTTTTTATGTCGATTGCCGCTCCGGTTTCCGTGCGCGGGCAGCAGGGCACTAGCGCTCAACAATCTGGCAGCGACACCCCGCCGCTTCAGCGTTTAGAGGTCATGCGCTCAAGGCTTGAAGCCATGCGGCGCTCGCTCAACGGCGCTCTGGCAGGCTTTAATGCTCAGGATAAGAACGAGAAGTCATCGGACGACCCGCGTGAGCGCCTGCGCGGAATGGAAAAAGAGGTCAGCTCTGTTCTGAGCGATGTCAATATAATAATCGGCAAGCTGCAACACTCCGAGCGAGTAGAGACCGAGCGCATAGATAAGCTGGAAACGTCTACCAACGACCTGGACACGCGCGTTCAGGCGGCCTTGCGCGAGACGGCTGGACAGCGAAGCGCAGCAACAGCCGCGACAGGCACCGAGACAGGAATCAAAAGAGGTAAGAAGAAGAAGAAATTCCTTATCTTCGGCGGCGGCGACGACGATAAGTATGAAGAGTTGACATCGACCATAGCTCCTGGGCGCGACCGCGTGCTTTTCGAAGAGGCCGCGCACGAGGTTCGCAAGGGTCGCTACGAAGTCGGTCGTTATCTCTTCAACACCATCATCACTGCTTATCCTGATTCGCAGTACCTGCCTATGGCTAAGCTGGCAATCGCTGACTCCTTCTATCTTGAAGGCACGACGAGCGCTCTGATACAGGCTGCTGCAAGCTATCAGGACTGGTTGACCTTCTTCCCCACGCACCCGCTCTCGGACGACGCCATGCTCAAGGTCGCGGAAGCGGAGATGCGGCAGATGGGGTTGGCCGACCGCGACGTTTCGCACGCGCGCAAGGCTGAGCAGCGACTCAAAGCTCTCTTGCAGCAGTTCCCGAACACGAACCTGCGAACGGACGTGGAGCTTCGCCTGCGCGAAGTGCAGGACAACTTGGCGATGCACAACTTGCAGGTCGCGCGCTTTTATCTGGATGCGCGCTACAAGGGCGGCAAGGGCGGCTTGAAGGGCGCGCAATCTCGCCTGCGCGAGATAGTGGAGAAGTATCCCAACTTCACCTGGATGTCGGAGGTGCTTTTCCGCTACGCCTACACCTACCAGCAGGAAGAGGAAACGGACGAGGCGGCGAAGTATTACCAGAGAATCGTGCGCGATTTTCCGAACAGCGAGTACGTGGAAAAGGCCAAGGAGCAGTTGCAGATTATAGGCGCTCCGATTCCTGACCCTGACCCCATCAAGGCCAAGATTCCAGAGCCGGAGAAGCCCGGCATGATGTCCAAGCTTTTCACGGAAGTCACGGGCTACGCCAACGTCACGGTCGATAAGAACGGCGTGCTGGTTAAGAAGGACAAGGCCAAGGAAGACAGAGACCTGCTGGATGAGGTCATAGCCAATCAGGGAGTTTTGCCTGACAACGCTATGCCCGTGACCGCTCCGCTCAATCGTCGTCCTCCGGCACCGCCCAAGCCTAAGCCCACGACCGGAACCGGCATCAGCGTCACGTCGCAGCCTTCGGGCGCGCCCCAATCGCCCGCCAATCCGGCTTCGACAACCACGCAGCCTGCGGGCACGACCGGCAGTGGAACGAAGCCATAAAAGAAGGCCGCCCGTAAAAAGGCGCTCGCGCGTTTCAGTAAGTAAGTAGCTCAAAGCCCTGTGCTTCTATTAAGAATCAAAAGCACGGGGCTTTGACTTTGTTCGCTATCAGAGGTTGCGCCGTTGGCCTTGGCTGCCCGCCGGATGTTAGAATTTCAGCATAGCAATTTGAAAGATAATGGAGAGCAGTCGAATAACAACGAGCACGCAGAATGAACTGGTTCGTCGTCATAGAGTGGCGGCGATGGTGACGCGCGCCTTCATAGTCTTGACGATTGCCCTGATTGCCGTAGCCTTCACTGGACGCGCTCCCGTCCTGGGTCGCGGGCTACCTGACCCCGTGCTGGTAGCCTTCCTGCGTATCAGCATAGTGATTATGGGAATCGGGGCCGTCACCCTGCGGCGCACAAGGTTCGCGGCCATGCGCTTGCAGGACATAGCTGCGGTGCGCGGCGTCTCGGCACTGCTCGCAACTTTGCAGAACACAACCGTTCTGGTAGCAGTCCTCGGAGGTTTGATAGCTCTCATAGGCTTCTTTCTCATGATGCTGACGGTTGACGCGTCGAACATGGTCTTCATAGGGATTGCTGCGCTGGCCGTTCTGCTCTACGCCTATCCGAGGCGGGCCGCGTGGCAAAGGGTCTTGCACGGAATTCAACAGTCGGGCGATGCCAATGACGCGCCCGCGAAAGGTGGGGTCGTTTGAAAAGTTTTTCCAAAGCCTTAGCCGTCCTAGCGCTCTCTCTCGTGGCGGCTCTTTCTTCTCACACGGTACGCGCTCAGAATGAGCCTCCGACGGCTGTGCCTTCACCTAGACTTCCCGCTCAGCAGGGAAATAAGACTACGAACACGACGCAGACCACTCCGCCGGATATTAACGGGGGGAAGATTTTAACCGACAGGGAAAAGCGCGCGGGCGCTTACGCCAAGCTCATGGAAGGGCAGCGATATTTGACGACTATCACGCGCTCGAACATGGAAGCAAACCTGCGCCGCGCCAAGCAGGCTTTTCAGGAAGCCGCACAGCTTGACCCCACTCTGGCCGAAGCGCACACGGCGCTCGCCTGGGCGGCCTTCTATTATCCGCCTTATGATTTTGACGAGGCTCAGCGCGAAGCTACAGTCGCGGTCGGCATCAACCGCAACAACTTCGGCGCGCATCGCATAATGTCGCGCACGCTTGTCCTCAAGAGCGGCTTGCGCGAGGGAAAACTCAACGCCGCCGTGGTCGATAAAGCGATTGCGTCGCTCAGAGAGGTCGTGCGCCTTAGCCCGAATGATGCGGAAGGCTGGGCCTTGCTTGGCGAGTTCTACTTCGCCACAGACCGCGTTAACGATGCCATAGACGCCTGGACGAAATGGTCTGCCGCGCCCGGCTCGCTTGAGCCACGCTTTTATCAGGCCGTCACAAACGGTCGTGAGTTGTCGCCCGACTCTGCGGCTGCGCGACTGAGCCAGGCTTTACTGCGCGCGGGCCGTTACAAGGAGGCTGCCGAGGCCATACGCCGCGCCCTCTATCTGGAGCCGGACAACAAAGAGTATCTGGATATTCTGAGCCAGGCTCTTTCGGCGGGCGGCGCGGGCGATGCGGCTGCGATAGCAGAACTGCAACGCATGGCCGCAGCTAACCCTTCGAATGTCACAGCCGCTCGCACTCTTGCCAGGGCGCAGGCGCGAGCCGGTCGCGTCAACGAAGCAGCCGCAACTTTGCGCGCCAGCCTCGCGCGTAAAGGAATCAGCGAAGAGGACAGGGTGCAGCTTAGCGTGGAACTGGCGCAGATGCTCTCCGACGCCGAGCGCTATTCGGATGCCGTCATCGTTTATGAAGAGCTTCTAAAGGGGCGCGGCGTCACGGACTCGCCTCTTGCGACGGAGGACGAGCGAGAGGCCGTGACAGAGATATTTCAGCGCATCATCAACCTGCAAAAGAGCGGCGGGCGCGGCGTGGATGCCCTGGCGACTATAGAGCGCATGCGGCGCGTGCTTGGGAAATATGACCCCACGCCGGATGTCATCTACATAGAACTGCTGCGCGATGAAGGCAAGCGCAGGGAGGCTTTGCAGGCAGCGCAGGCCGCCAGGAAGAATTTCCCTTCGGACTCTCAATTCGTGAGTCTTGAGGCGCAGGCGCTGACAGACCTTGGTCGCATAGACGAAGCCGTGACGCTCCTTCGCTCGCAACTGAAAGGCACGGCGCTGGACTTCAACACCTACCTGATTATCTCAAGCCTCTACATGCAGGCGGGGCGCGGGCGCGAGGGCGTAGAGGCCGCGCGCAAAGCGCTGGAGATGGTTCCGGCTGGACAGCAGCAGTTCACCAACGCCGCGCTTCTGACACTCGCTTCCGCGCAGGAGCGCGCGGGCGACACGAAAGGCGCAGAGGAATCGCTGCGCCGCGTGCTGGACAAAGACCCGGACAATGCTACGGCTCTGAATAACCTCGGCTACTTTCTAGTGGAGCGCGGCGAGCGTTTGACGGAGGCGCTTGAGATGATTCAGCGCGCCGTGCGTGCAGAGCCTACCAACTCCTCTTTTCTGGACAGCCTGGGGTGGGCCTATTTCAAGTTGGGCAAGCTGGACGAGGCCGAGCAGCAGTTGAAGGAGGCCGCGCGCCGCGACCCCGCTTCCTCTACCATTCAGGAGCACCTGGGCGACCTCTATCAAAAGCAGGGAAAGACTACGGAAGCCCGCGCCGCCTGGCAGAAGGCCCTGACGCTCTCGACCGAAGCGGATGAAACCGCCAGAATCAAAGCCAAACTGGGCGACAAGACCAAGTAGCCAAGGCTCTTGTCGCCTGCGCGCTTAAGCCAATGAAAGCACAGGAATCGGACGCGATAACTTGGCTGACAATAGAATGGCGCAGTCGGTTTGAGCAAGGTGTCCAAATTTTTGATGACAAAGTTTCCAATCAAAAAAATTGACCGATAGCTGGTTCCATAGGATGTCCCAGAGCGGAAGCGGCGAACCCTTGAGATTTGTAGACCAGCATCTAAACGTGCTTCGCTGGAGAATCAAGAGTCCGGGACGACCGTAAGCGATTGAGGGGAGTAAAAGTGATGAAAAAACAGTATCGTGTTCTGATGATAGTCGTATTATCGCTGCTTTCTTATAATGTCGCCTTTTCTCAGCAGGAGACGGCGGCCCAGGCTTTGAGCTTCTCGGATTTGACCCTTAAAGTAGAGATTACTAAAGATGAATTCGCGCAACTCGAACCGATACCACTTACCATCAGTTTGATTAATCAAACTAGCCAGGCCGCCGTGGGACACTCGGCCCTCGAATTTTCTAATAATTTTATTAAAGTTTTCTTCAGCCAGGGCGACGGCGAGGATGCAGCAAGTTAAGAATTTATCTCCCATAAGAGCAAACACGGCTGCGCCTTCCGTGAGGCTTGAGCCCGGTGGCCGATTCGAGTCAACGCAGGTGCTGTCCTTCAAGCTGGACAGAAATTTCCTTCACCCTGGAGTCTACCAAATCCAGATCACGCTCGTTGATAGTAAATGGAACGAAGAGATTAAATCTAATCTCATTACCATACGCGTTGTACGGCCCGAAGGTCTTAACCTTCAGGCTCTCGAATATATAAAGCGCCTGGGAGCTTCCTCCTACTTTTTTAGCGGCGTTGGATTTTCCAGCAAAGAACAGGAGCGCGATGTTCTGGAGGATTTCGCCTCCAGATTCGGCGACAGCATATACGGGCCGTATGCGGAGTTTTCACTCGGAGAACTCTATTTCTATGAGAAGGATTATAAGAAAGCAGTCCAGCGCCTTAGTAAATTAGCAAAGATGCCTGAGTTCGCCCTGGCCCACAGGGCTGAGAAATATCTTGATAAAATCAAGGCCGAGTCCGCGAAATGAAGTATTGACAAAGCCCCTGCCAATTTAGTCTAATTTAAGTGCTCACTTGCCCCGCTCAAACCGGCGGGTAAAAGTGAGCCTTTTAGTTCTTTTCTCAATTTAAGCAGCGATAAAGGCAAACCCGTCGTGAGACGGGGACGCAAAGCCGTGAATCTCCAGGGAGGAAAGTGGAAGGTTTTCACTTTCTCTTAAAAGCTTTTTTGAGATTGTCTGGTTGCCGAAGGCAGAAGAAAGCTCTCTTTAGCTTTACCGAAATCAGAGTAGACCTTTCTTCCCGACACAATCAAACAACAAAACAGCTTTGCCTTTATCCAAATTGTCTGAGGGCCTCAGACCGAGCGCTAGCGGTCTGCGGCAATGGGTAAGTTGCGCGTTCGTATTTTAAGGCAAGCGCAACGAGCCGTCACCGACTAAAGGCACTCCCGCAGCGATGCGGGTTCGCAAAGCCAGGAGTCTCTCTCCCCCCCAGGAGATAGTCCGGTTACCGAAGTGAGGTTCAATCAATGAGGAGCAAACGCATTACCGCACGGCAACACACACAATCGTCTTTTCAAGCACGCCCCTTCGCAAGCTTAATTCTCACCATCTTAACTTTCGCAACACCCGTCGCGGGGATTGCCCAATCGTCAAAGCAGCCAAAGCCTGTGCCTCGTCTGGTCAGTTCGTCTAGGCAGACGACGCCTGCGCCAAGACCGCGCCTGATAGCTTCCATCCCTATGTCTGAGATTCCAGAAGTGAGCAGGATGCCGCGCAGAGTTTCGTCCAATTCTGTCTCAAACTCCGCGAACTCGAATGCGTTCGCGGGCGCATCGAGCCTTGAGCGTCGCGCTTTCGAGCTTGTCAACGCGGAGCGACGTGCGCGCGGCGAATCGCAACTGGCCTGGGACGCGCAGTTGTCTCAATTAGCGCGCGAGCATTCACAGGACATGGCGCGCACAGGCTCCCTGGATCACAGAGGCGCTGACGGGCGCGACATGGCAGAGCGCGCACGCTCCTTCGGCATTCGCGGCTGGCGTGTTCTTGGCGAGAACATAGCCTTCAACCAGGGCTTCGATGACCCCAGCGCGTTCGCAGTTCAGCGCTGGATGGGTTCATCAAAGCACCGCGCGAATATTCTCAACGGCCAGTTCACGCGCACGGGCATTGGTGTTGCGCGTGCGGCTGATGGTAGCATCTATTTCACGCAAGTTTTTATGAGCTGAAGTAGACCGCTCCGGTAGTTAATTTCAAAGAGGGCGGTCGGCGCTTTTTATCAAAACGGAAAGGCTGGCCGCCCTCTGTGTCTTTACAGTCCTTTACGCTTCCGGCTTATGCCAAGATTAACTGGCGGCTTCACGTTCTGGGCCGCCGCGCGGACGGCTTTCACGAACTTCGCACCATCTTTCAAACCGTCACGCTTCAAGACCGCTTGATCTTCGCACAAAGCGAAACGGAAAGCCTCGCACTGACCTGCGACGACGCTTCGATTCCCGTTGACGAGAGAAACCTTGTCCTGCGTGCCGCCCGTGCGCTCAGAGAAAAATATGAGGTTAGAGCGGGCGCTCGTGTGCATCTGGAGAAACGTATTCCGGCGGAAGCGGGCTTGGGCGGCGGCTCATCCGATGCGGCCATAACGCTTCTTGGCCTGGCGCACCTCTGGCGCATAAAGACGAACAGGGAAGCGCTGGCTGAGATTGGCGCTTCTCTGGGCGCTGACGTTCCCTTTTTTCTGACGGGCGGAACGGCGCTGGGGACGGGCCTCGGAACTGAAATCGAGCCGCTCGCAGACGTACGGGCCGAGCGCCTTTTGATTGTCAAACCGCGCGCTAAAGTCTCCACTGCGGAAGCCTATAAAGCCTTAAAGCGCCCCGCCTTGACAAAGGAGATGAGCGACATTATTCTTTCTATTTCTCGTGCAGAGGCGCGACTTCAGGATTCGTTACATGAGGTGCTGCACAACGATTTCGAGCCTGCGATTTATGCTCTGTACCCGGAAATCGCACACGCTCGCGCGAGGTTAATCGAACAAGGGGCAAGCGGAGCGCTTCTGGCTGGCAGTGGCGCGAGCG
Source organism: Pyrinomonadaceae bacterium (assembly GCA_014534425.1). Lineage (GTDB taxonomy): Bacteria > Acidobacteriota > Blastocatellia > Pyrinomonadales > Pyrinomonadaceae > JACVRN01. Next base: position 1,084 of record JACVRN010000125.1, on the reverse strand, counting down.
TCTTTGGTATCTTTGATAATGAGGAAGCGCTTGACCGTGCGCGAAGCGTTTTAGGCGGGGAGCCGGGCTGGCGCGTCTTTCGTTCTGCGGCCATAGGGCGCAGCGCTTACATGGAAGCGCTAGGCGCGTGCGCCGCTCTCCTCCAATAGCTAGATTGACATTGGGGCGTAGCCAAGTGGTAAGGCACCGGTCTTTGGAACCGGCATTCGTAGGTTCGAATCCTTCCGCCCCAGCCAAACGTTAAGTCCCAAATCCCAAGTCCAAAGTCCCAAGCTCAGACGGGACACGCCGACCTGGGACTTTGGACTTGAGTCTTGAGACTCTTTATGGGAACAACCGGCGGCATCAAAGTCTTTTCGGGCAACGCCAATCGGGCGCTGGCGCAGGAGATTTGTCATTTCCTGAGCTGCGATTTGGGGCGCGCCATCACGGAGCGTTTCTCGGACGGCGAGTTTAATTTTCAGATTGACGAGAACGTGCGCGGCGGCGATGTCTTTATAGTTCAGCCTACGTGCCCGCCAACGGACGCGAATCTGATGGAACTTCTCGTCATGCTCGACGCTTTCCGTCGCTCTTCAGCCGAGCGCGTGACGGCTGTGATTCCGTACTACGGCTACGCGCGCTCGGATAAAAAGGATAGACCGCGCGTTCCCATCTCTGCGAAGCTGGTGGCGAACCTGATTGCGGTCGCAGGCGCGCATAGAGTGCTGACGATTGACCTGCACGCGTCGCAGATTCAGGGCTTCTTTGATATTCCAGTGGATCACTTGTTCTCAGCGCCCGTGATGATAGGCCACTACCAGCAGAACCCAATGCCGAATCTGACCGTGGTAGCGCCGGACACTGGCGGAGCGGAACGCGCACGCGCTTATGCCAAGCGCCTGAACGCAGAGCTTGCGCTGTGCGACAAGCGGCGCGAGAAGGCCAACGTGGCCGAAGTGATGAACGTCGTAGGCGACGTGCGCGGGCGAAACTGTTTGATTGTCGACGACATGTGCGACACGGGCGGCTCTCTGACTAAGGTTGCGAAAGCTTTGAAAGCGGCCGGGGCGGAGAGGATTCACGCCTGCTTTACGCACCCGGT
>JACVRN010000256.1 GCA_014534425.1 Pyrinomonadaceae bacterium | reverse complement strand
TACGTTTTCAGCGTCCACTGCGCACACCGAAACTATCGTCGGGTCGGCACTCCCCGGCGAACTGGCTTCGCGTGCTGCTGGGGCAACTTTGGGCGCTGCCGGTTCGACGCGCGCGTTGGAGTGTGTCTCTTTAGACATCTCTCCGGCGCGCGTCGAACCACACCTTGTCGCCATTACTCAGCCGCGCTCGGCCTACTGCGAGCAGTTCCGTTCTTTGAGAACGCGCGTCCTGCACGCGGGCGAGCGCAAGCAGATGCAGGCCGTCGTTATCACCAGCGCAGGCGTGGGCGAAGGAAAAACTTTAACGGCTCTGAATTTGGCCTGGTTGATGGCGCAAACGGACGGCATGCGTGCGCTGCTCATAGACAGCGACCTGCGCCGCCCGTGCGTGACCGAATACTTCGACATAGAGGAAGAAGCGCCGCGAGGGCTTTCGGAAATCCTGGCCGGTGAAGCCACCATGGAAGAATGTCTCGTGCGGCTTGAGCCGTCGGGGCTGCACCTGCTGCCGGGCGGCGAGGCGCGCGACGATTGCGCCGAGCTACTTTCCGGCCCCAAGTTCGAGCACTTGCTCAATGAAGCTCGCGGCCTCTTTGACATCATCATCATAGACGCTCCGCCCCTGGGCATCTTCTCGGATGCGAACCTGCTGATTAACCGTGCGGATGGCGCTATGCTCGTCGTGCGCTCTGGGCGTACTCGTTACGGTGCGGTTGACCGCCTGCTGGATACTCTGCCGCGTGGTCGCATGCTCGGCGTGGTTCTCAACCGCAGCGAGGAAGAGTTGGCCGAGAGCAACAGCTATTACCAGCGACGTTATTACAAGAAGGGTAGTAGTGAAAGCACTGCGACCGAAGAGACCGCAGAGAGCGAGGAGGTCTAAGCCTTTAACTTGAAGCCATCGCGTCTCAATGCACGAACGGTTCTGCTCATCATCGTCGAAGCGGCCCTGCTCTTCGTCGGTATGATAAGTGCCGTCTACTTGAGACTGGGCTGGCCCGACGGCGATATAGAGCTAATCGAGCACTACGGCTTCTACAAGGCTGCGCTTGCTACCTCCTTCTGCCTGGCCGCGTTCTACCTTTTCGACCTTTACGACTTCGTGGTCATGCATGACCGCCGCGAGCTTGTCCTTCGTCTCATGCAGGCGTTGGGGCTGGCGTGGGTGGCGCTCGCTTTCGCTTCCTACGTGCTTCCGCAGTTGATGATTGGGCGCGGCGTGTGGCTCATAGCGCTGCCACTGGCGCTCTCGCTGACAGTTACCTGGCGTGTGGCGATTCACTGGTTCCTGGGACACCCCGAGATAGGCGAGCGCATACTTATAGTCGGCTCTGGCGGCGCTGCCATAGAGATTGCGCGGGAAGTTTTGGGACGCCGCGACGCGGGCTATCGCGTCCTCGGCTTCGTCGACAGCAATCCTGAGCTACTCGGCAAGAGCCTGATTAACCCGCGCGTCGTTGGGTTAACGTCCGACCTTGAAGAGATAGTCAAGCGCGAGGGCGTTGACCGCATAGTAGTTTCTATGGGAGAGCGGCGCGGACATTTCCCTTCGGAGCAGCTACTTCGCCTGAGCCTTTCCGGTAACGTTTCAATAGAAGAGGGCGCGTCCTTTTACGAGCGCCTGACGGGCCGCGTTCACCTAGACATGCTCAGGCCGTCTTGGCTCATCTTTTCCAGTCGTGGAAGACAGGCGCGCATGAATGCCTTCGCGCGCTCATTCTTTCACCGCACGGTAGCGCTCGTGGGTGCGCTTCTGAGCCTGCCGATTGCACTGCTGACCGCAATTCTCATCAAGCTGGATTCGCGCGGCCCCATTCTTTACAAGCAGGAGCGAGTGGGCCGCAATGGTCGCCCCTTCACCTTGATGAAGTTCCGCTCCATGCGTACGGATGCGGAGAAGAACGGCCCCGTGTGGGCGCAGGATTCGGACGACCGCGTGACAAGGGTCGGGCGCGTCATCCGAAAAATTCGCGTGGACGAGATTCCGCAGTTCTGGAACATACTGAAGGGCGAGATGAGCTTCGTAGGCCCCAGACCAGAGCGCCCGCATTTCGTCTCGCAGCTTGCCGAAGAGATTCCTTACTACGAGCAGCGACACCTGATTGCGCCGGGGCTGACCGGTTGGGCGCAGATAAAATATCCCTACGGCTCTTCGATTGAAGACGCGCGCCAGAAACTTCAGTACGATTTGTACTATATAAAGAACCAGAGCTTGATACTGGACGCAGCCATTTTGTTTGAGACCGTGAAGACGATTATCTTCGGTCGCGGCGCACGCTAAAGAGAAGCGCGCTGCTTTTTGTCATCAAGGGGGAGAGGTTTTCTTCTGGAGGTTTTTGAGTGATGAGGATAAACGGAAACTTGAAAGCGCTGGCGCTCGCCATTGTCCTGACGATTATGACGCCGCTCGCGGGGCTTGCTCAGCAGGGCGCGGAGCAAGCGCCGTCGCAGGGCGAAAAAGAGAAGTCCTCGGGCGTGATGAGCAAAATCTTCGGAGGCGGCTCGAAAGAGAAGCAGGAAAAAGAGGCGCCCAAGAAGAGCACTCAAACCGCGACGCCTCAGACAGCCGCCCAAGGCTCGCAAGCCGCTGCGC
>JACVRN010000253.1 GCA_014534425.1 Pyrinomonadaceae bacterium | reverse complement strand
CTACAACTACGCGGGGATGCACGAGCCAGCCGTAGAGCATCTCTCCTACCTGGTGGACGAAGAGCAGGCGGACGAGCGCCGCCGCCTCGTGGCTTCACCGGAACTGAGGCGCTACGTCCACATCCTGCGCAAGCTTGAGCGAGAGCCAGCCGAAGCGCCGCAGACGATGGCCGCCATCCGCAGCCTTGAGCGCAACAGGCGCGCGCGCGCCGCGGCCCTCCTCGCCGAAAGCCGCGAGCAGGTCAAGGCCGGAAACGTGCTTGCGCGTGCGAGCGCCAGCCAGAGCCAAACGCAGAGCGCGGCCCCGGCACGGATGCTCAGGCCGGAGCCGCACGCGCAGGACGCGCTGCACGCCTCGCCTGAGACGCCTCAGAAGCCTACGCCCGTCAGGCGGCAGAGCGCGCTATCACCGCCTCCGCCCATCGCAGAAGTCCTTCGCGATGTTTACGAGGAAGAGAAGAAGACGGCATGAAAAGGCAAAAGTAAAAAGGTAAAAGGCAAAAGGAAGGCTGCAACCGCTTTCTATTAGGTAGTGTTTACATTTTCAGCGTAACCAAACAAGTGCGCTGACAAAACTCAAGAACCCCAAGTAGTTCTTTGATAGCTTTTCAAATCGTGAGAAGACTCGGCGATATTGCTTAATCTTATTGATGAAGCATTCAATCAAGTGTCTCTCACGGTAAAGGTGCTGGTCATATTGGCGCTGCACGAGACGACTCTTTTTCGGCGGAATCACCGCAAGGATGCCTTTGGCCGTAACTGACTCAATCAAAGTATCTGAGTCGTAGCCCTTGTCGGCAATCAACGCTTGCGGCTCGAACCCTTCAATCAGTGCCGCAGCCTGTGGAGAATCATGTCGCTGTCCGGCAGTTAAGAGCAAGCGCAACGGATTACCTAAAGCATCCACCGCGATGTGAATCTTAGTGGAAAAGCCGCCGCGACTTCTGCCTAGCGCCTGAATGTCTTGGCCGCCGCTTTTTTTCGAGCGCCAGCAGCGCACGGATGAGCACGAATGATGGTCGAGTCAATCAACAAGTGCTCAAGGTCTGCATCGTCAGCCAGTTCCTGATGAAGTTGCTCGAAGATGCCCTGCTCGCTCCAGCGTGCAAAACGGCGGTAGATAGTGTTCCAGTAGCCGTACTCGCTGGGAAGTAATCGCCACTGCGCGCCGCTACGAGCCATCCACAGCACGGCAGAGAGAAAGCGGCGGCATTCTTGCTCTTGTCCAACATAGGCGTTCGGATGGGAGCGCAAAATGGGCAGCATCTTCTGCCACTGTTCATCAGATATAGTCAGAGGTAGCATTCAAAGAGCTTAACCTGAAATGTAAACAGAACCTAGATTAGTCCGCGCGCTTGAAGACGACTCCGTCCTTCATGACGAACGAGACCTTCTTGAGCGTGTTCGGGTTCTCCAGAGGATTTTCGGGCGTGGCGATGATGTCCGCGGCCATCCCCGCGCGCAGCATGCCGCGCTCCTTCTCCACGCCGAGCAGCCGCGCGGCGTTGACGGTCATCGCTTGCAGCAGCACCTTCGGCGGAATCCCAGCCTCTATCCACGGGTCAATGCCTGTCATGGAGACAGTGCCGCGCGTCTCTCCCTGCACGATGTCAATCACGTCTGTGCCGTAAGCCATCGTCACGCCGATGCGATGTGCGCGCCTGAGCCTGTCAATCCACTGCGCGTGGTTCTCCTTGTCAATGAGCGCTATGTAGTCCGTGCCGACCAGCACGACGTTGTTCCTCTTGGCTAATTCTAAATCCTCGTTGGTCATCTCCGGCCCGTGCTCAATCGAATCAACCCCGGCTTCTGCCGCGTTGTGCGCGCCGGCGTGCGTCCAGCAGTGTGCCGCGACCTTGACGCCCATCTTGCGCGCCTCCGCGATGATGAAGCGTATGTCTTCCGTCGAGTAGATGTAGCGCTGGTCGTCCACCACTATCTTAATGAGGCGCGCGCCGTAGTGTATGTTCTCGCGCACGGCCTTGAGCATCTCGTCGCGCGTGTCCGCGAAGAAGTATTCAGGCTCCGCCAGGTTTTGCTTGTCCGGCTGAAGATGAAACTGGCCGCCGTAGGGAGCGATGATGCGCCCGGCATTGTACATCGTCGGCCCCGGCACCATGCCAAGCTGTATCGCACGCCGCACGCTCGTGCAGGCGTAGTTGCCCTCGTTCCCTACATCGCGCACGGAGGTGAAGCCCGCGGCCAGCATGTCGCGCGCGTTGACCACTCCCTCAATCGCGCGGAAAGAGTCAGGGTCGCGCAAGGTGGTGTAGAAGTATGCGCCGTTGTCGCGCTCCTTCTGCACGGCCATGCAGAGATGCGTGTGCATGTCGAAGAGGCCGGGCATGACGGTGGCGCGCGTTAAGTCTATGACCTGCGCTCCGGCAGGAATAGCCAGGTTCGCGCCCAACGCATTAATCATTCCGTTCTCAACGATGATGACCTGGTTAAGCTCCGTCGTGCCGGTTTCAGGATTGACCACTCGCCCGGCCTTAATCGCCGTCGTCTGCGCGCAGACGCTGATGGAAGAGAGCAGGAGCGAGACGAAGAGCAGCATGAAGAGACGACGCATAAACGTTCCTCCAGAAGAAGCTACTAAAAAATGAACAGAGATGATGCGCCGCGCCGTAGCCGACTGCTGCTCAAGGCTAACAGATGTTCGCCCTTAGCTCATGGGCGCACTATTGCGGACGCTTTCGGCCAGGCGTTTGGCGTCGGGAAGAGCCTCGATGG
>JACVRN010000165.1 GCA_014534425.1 Pyrinomonadaceae bacterium | reverse complement strand
ATTAGAATAGGTGATGGGTGCCGGGTGTCAGGTGCCGGTTAAAGAGAGACCGGTTTTAACTGATACCCCGCGCCTGACGCCCGGCACCTGTTTTATGAAACGAAAGGCTCGGACATATACGATTAGCGCGGTGGCGGATCAGTTCAACCTGCACCCGCAGACCTTGAGGCTTTACGAGCGCGAGGGGCTGCTTCGTCCGTCGCGTTCGGAAGGGAACACGCGGCTTTACACGGACTCAGACCTTGAGCGCCTGGAAGTGATTCTCTCTCTCACCAGAGACCTCGGCGTGAACTTAGCGGGCGTGGAGATTATCCTCAACATGCGAGAGAAGATGGACGCCATGCAGCGAGAGTTCGAGCGCTTCTTTCAATTTCTGCAAGCTCACGCGGACGAGTTTTCGCACCTGCCGGACGCGCCTGCGCCGGAAGAGGGCGCGCTCGTGCCGACTTCCCGCATCGCTGCTCTCAGAAAGCGCACCACTTCTCGCGGCTGACCTTCTAGGCCGCTCCTACTTTGTCTTGTCACGCCGCCTTGCATAGTGTTAAAGTTCGCACTTCAAGTCACTAAACGCGTAGGGCGCTTCGCTTTATTCAATCTCTGTAACAGTAAAAAGCCATCCGGTACTTCCTGAGAGGCTTATAAAGTAATCATCGCAGAATAGTCTCCCGTATATTGCCCGTCGCTTTTGTCCCAAAGGGCCAAGCCGAAGCGACCTCGCGCCCTGATAGGAGAGCGGTCAGACATGAATCGTCACGAGTTATTGAATCGTTCCGGCAGATTCCTTTTCCTCATAGCTGTTCTTGCAGCCTTCATTCTTTCGCCCACGCTGATTGCATGCGCGCAGGATTTGGACGACGTGACGATTACGGGGCAGATTACGGACGAGAACGGAGCCATCATTCCGGGCGCGACCGTGACGGCTGTGCTTCAGAGCACCAACGAAGAGCGCACGGTTCAGGCCAATGATGAAGGACGTTATCGCATCATAGAGCTTGACCCCGGAACCTACACTATTCGAGCCGCAAACGCAGGCTTCGCCACCGAAGAGAAGCGAGACCTTGTGACGGTCGCGGGCCAGAACGTGCAGTTGAACTTCACCATGAAGCCCGCCGCCGTGACCGCAGAGCAGGTCGTGGTGAGCGAAGCGGACGCGCCTGCCGTAGACACCACGCGAACGGTCGTAGGCGGCACCGTCATGACCGAAGAGATAGAGTCTCTGCCGAACAACTCTCGCTCGCCGCTTGACCTTATCTTTACCCTGGGCGGCGTTTCCGAAGAGCCGCTTTCGACGCGCGACCTGGCGGAAGACCGTGGCACCAACGCTCGCAACACGCCCGAAGAGGCCGGAGTCTTCGCGCTTTCGGGCGGGCCTGCCTATTCCAATAACATTACTATTGACGGCTTGGATAACAACGACGACCGCGCCGCGCGCGAGCGTTTCCAGCCCTCGCTCGAAGCAGTCGAAGAGGTGCAGGTCATCACGAACCAGTTTTCGGCGGAGTATGGCCGTGCGTCGGGCGGTCGTCTTAACCTTCGCACGCGCGCTGGCACAAAGCGTTATAGTGGCCGCGCCTTCATGTTCTTCCGCGACGACATCCTGAACGCCAATACTTTCAGGAACAAGCTCAATGGTCTGCCGCGCCTGCCCCTGACGGAATATAACCCTGGCTTTACTTTCGGCGGCCCGCTCAAGCTGGCCTCTAAATTACCGCTCATCCCGAAGAACAGCACCTTCTTCTTCGTAGGCTTTGAATACAGAAACCTGACGGACACGGCCAATGTGGACACGGTCGTTCCCGTTCTACAGAACACAACGTTTCCTCTGCCCGCGCCCACGACTCTGATAGGAGCGCGCCCCGAGAACGGCGTCGGAGGCGCACTGGTCGCGCCCTTCTTTGTAGGCGTTACCACGCCTTTCAAGAACATGACTTTGACGGCGCGCGTAGACCAGAATTTTACTAACAATCACAACGGGACTATCAATTACCAGATGGGGCGGCAGAAGAACCTGCGCGGCTTCGGCGGCGGCAACCGGCTAGCCGAAGCTTTAATCGGAAGAACGCGCAACACAGACGCCATTTCCTATTCGGACAACTTCATCTTTTCGGCCAAGGCGGTCAACCAGTTTCGCTTCCAGTTCTCGCGCCTGACGCCTGCCGTAGAGGCGCAGGGCGGACGAAGCCCTGTTATCTTGATTTCCTTGAGCGTGCCTGCGGCTGCAGGCGACCCTATAGCCCGCTCTGGAACGCTCATCGCAGGCTCTTCGACCACGGGCGCGACCGACCGCCGCGAGATTCGCTTCCAGGCGCAGGAGGCTTTCTCCTACATAGCCGGTCGCCACTCTCTCAAATTCGGCGGCGACGTTCAGAACATCAAGTCCACCTTCATTGATTTGTCGGACGCGTCCGGCACCTTCAACTTCGATAACGTGGCGGCCTTTTTATCCAACACTCCGAGCCGCTTTCGACAGAATTTTCAGACCGAATCGACGCAGAAGAACACTTACTTCGGCATCTTCTTCCAGGACGAGTGGCGCTTGAAATCCAACTTTGTCCTGAGCTACGGCTTGAGGTACGAGCGCGAGACAATCCTGCCGGACAACAATAACTGGGGGCCGCGCGTGGCCGTAGCCTACGACCCGTTCAAGACTGGCAAGACCGTCATACGACTGGGCGGCGGAATCTTCTACAACCGGGTGCTCTTGCGAACGGTTGACGATTTCACGCTCGGCGGCCAGCAGCTTTTCCTGGACACCAACGCCATCCCGACCACGCAACGCGCGCAATTCTTCGCAGACTTCATACGCTTCCCCAATGTCTTGACGGCAGACTCGCCCGCCGTGCAGCAGTTCGCCTCGCGCAACACGGGGTTCCTGCGACGCCTTGACCCGAACCTTGTGATACCGGAGAGCTACCAGACGAACATAGGCTTTGAGCGTGAGCTTGGCGGGAAGTTCGTTTTTGAAGCGAACTACACCTGGAATCGCGGCATACATCTCTGGCGCGAGTTCAACGCCAACGCGCCCATCCTGCCCGCAGGCTTCAGAAACTTTACTGACTATCTCTTGTCGCGCGACTTCCTGAATCTTCAACCGTGTCCGGGCTGCTCTCGCCCGCTCTTTAACGGCACGGGCGCGGGCGAGTTCGTGCGCTTCACCACTACGGGCACAGACCCGAACAATGCCAGCGCCGTAGGCCGCATCATAGAGTTCGGCGTGCCCATCACGCTGATTAACGTCAACAGCATCTTTGGCGCAAACTCCGCGAGCCAGTTGGTGGCGGCCCTCGGCGCTGTTAATTCGCTCCGACCAGACCCTACGCGCACTGAGATAGAGCAACTCGCTTCAATCGGCAACAGCTTCTATCACGGGCTGGTGCTTGAACTCAGACGCCGCTTCACGCGCACAAAGCTAGGGCTGAACTTCTCGTTCCGCGCAGCCTACACGTTCTCGTTCCTGAAGGACGACGGCATCGTGAATACTTCGGACGCCCTGAGGCCCGGAGACTTCAGGGGCGAGTTGTCGCGCAGCGTTCTTGACCGTCGCCACCGCTTTGCCCTGTCCGGCACGTTCGACCTGCCGAAAGCTCTCTTCAAGCTGCGGCTGTCGCCAATCCTGCGAATCTCTTCGGGCGCGCCCTTTAACATCTCCATCGGCGGCATTGACCGCAATCTGGATGACGTGAATAACGACCGCCCGAATTTCAACGGTGACCTGAGCCTCTTGCGCTCGCGCGCTCCGGGCGAGCCGATTGACCCGAACATCCTGAACCTCTTTTCGCTGCCGCCCATAGGACAGGAAGGGAACCTGCCGCGCAATGCCGGAGTCGGCCCAGGCCAGTTTATCTTTGACCTCAACATACAGCGCGAGTTCCGCCTGGAAGGTCGCATGAGACTCAGGCCCACTGTGGAGATTGATAACGTCTTCAATCAGACGGTCTTCAGCTTCGGCTCGGAGTTCATAGACTTTTCGGCCTTCGCGCCGACGGCCTCAGCCGCATCCCGTCAGGCTTTTCTGGATTCGTTTCTGGTCACGACGCGCACCCTTCGCCCGCGCACAATACGCCTCGGCGTACGCTTCGATTTTTAGGCAGGAAATACAGGAAAGCTATAAAGGCCGCGAGCAAGGATTCCTTGCTCGCGGCCTTCTTCTTTTTTGAAGCTCTAGCGTGAGCCAGCGCGGGGCTTAGAAGATTTCTTCTCCTGCTGCTTTACTGTTTCCGTTGCCCGTGTCGTGTTCTGCTTTTGCGAGGGCGTTGTCTTCTGGCAACGGGCGCGCGCGTGCTCTATTCGTCTTTTCATCCACGGAGGCATGACTTTTTTTATCTCCCATCAGACTCTTTGGACGGGGAGCGTATCCAGAAATGCTTCGATGACGCGAGGGTCGAACTGTTTGCCTTCATGGCGGCGCAATTCTGCCATCGCATCGTTAACCGATAGCGGCTTGCGGTACGGCCTGTCGGTCGAGACCATAGCGTCGTAGGTGTCCGCGACCTGCACTATGCGCGCCATCAAAGGAATGTCTTCGCCGGAGAGCTTGTGCGGATAGCCACGACCATCCCAACGCTCGTGGTGATGCTGCGTGCGTATGCGAAGCTCTGCCGGAAGGTTGAAGTAAGAGGCCAGAAGCGCGCCCAGAGAAGGGTGCATGTTCAGAATGAAGCGCTCCGTGCGGCTGGGCTTTCGCGCCGCGTCCAGGATTGATTCCGGCACAAGGATTTTGCCCACGTCGTGCAGCACAGCCGTCTGCGCCAACTGGCGCAATTTTGCGTCGTCAAAACCGAAAGCCTGGCCGGTTGCGCGAGCAAACTTTGCCACTCTTACGCTGTGACGGTAGGTCGTGGGCCTAAGCTCACGAAAGCGATGCATGAGCGCGAGCGTGCCGTCCTGCCTGTAAAGCTGTCCGATTGATTTCAGGTGATGCAGAAAGCGCTGGAGGTAGTTAGCCCAACTCGAATTTACCAGCCGAATCGTCGCGGCACCCGCAGCTTCCAAACTCATCTGGTCGTACATGCCCTAAAACTCCTGTAAAAAACCGAAGCCAATTTCAAGGGGGAAATATCAGGCATGAGCTAGAAGCCTTGCGACTCTGGGCTAATTTAATTCTCAAGACTGCTCGACGCTTTGAAAAGCATCTGACGTGCCACATTTCACCCGTGAGACAGTTTGAAGACGGAATCCGTGACGGGCGATTGTGAGGGAAAATTAAGGGCGTAAATTGATTGGGACTAACAATAACTAAAATGCAAATTGCGCCCTTCGGTTTAAGAGATTACATGAGACCGCAGTGGTTAAACCCCTTTACGTCAGAATAAATTCTGGAACGATTTGCCGGAATGACGCTCTTAAAATCTATACGAAATCGTGCCTGAGGGACGCGAAAGAGCGCATTATGAGCGGACAGCCACACGCTTTATGGTAAACTCGCGCCCCGTATGTAGGGAGATTTTCCGGGGAATATTGACCTGGCTTTTCCGTAGCTATGAACAACGCCGAGACGAACAAAGAGCAAGAGGGAGACATAGAGTCTGCGCTGCTGGACGCAGACCTTTTCGTTAAATACAAAGCGCCGGGTCGAGCGGTCAAGAGGCTGCAAACTGCGCTGGAGCGCAGCCCGCGCTCCGTGGAGTTGCGCGAGCGTCTTCGGACTATCTGCTCCGCGCACAAGCTGCCGGAAGAGGCCGCGCGCCAGTGCCTCGCGCTCGCAAGCCTCTACATTGGGCGCGAGGATTTTGAGGCCGCGCACGAACGGCTCCTGGAAGCAAAGCAGCTTGACCCGCGCATCAACATAGCGCCGGGGCTGGACGCCATACGCCGCGCACGCCGCCCTGACCTTCCGCAGCCCGAAGCGGACGCGGCGGCCACTACGACTCGCCCTGCGGCGACCCTCCTCGGCGACCTTTCAATCATTAGCCTTTTCGACGCGGTTCAAGTCTTGGAGAACGCGCGCTTGACGGGCGCGCTCATCATCACCAACCCTGCGGAGCAGGGACGCGTCCTCTTCAACGAAGGCCGCATAGTAGGCGCTGAGGCCGAAAGCTTGAGCGGCACGGACGCCTTCCGCCGAATCGTGGAACTGACGAGCGGCACCTTCGAGTTCAAACGCGCAGACCTGCCCTTCGCCGTCACCATCAATGCCAGCAGCAACACCAACCTGATTCTGGATTCCCTGCGACAGTTTGATGAAGAGAACAGAATGGATTGATTCAATCCAGAAGCAGTCTTGTGTGCAGGGCTTCTGCGCGTTCGAGCGCGTTGAGGAGGCGTAGGAATTGCGCGTAGTTGCGGCTGCGCGCGTGCAGTCGCTCCCATTCCGATTCGGAGATGTCTGTTCTGAGGATGTAGTCCAGGAAGTCGTAGTAATCTGCTGCGGCTGCGAACGGAAACTCGCGCGTGTAGGTGGTTCGCTCTGAGTCTTCGGAGCGGAACCCCGCCAGAAGGTCAAAGAGATTATCTGTCGTCAAGCGTTCGGCCTGTCGTGCGAACTTGATAGGAAGGCGAAGCTCAAAGAAGCGCAGGCCCTTTGAGGTCGTTACCCTTCGCAACTCCTTTGTGCCTTCGCCGTCAAAGGGCGACTCCGGGTCTACGAGTATGCGAAGGAGCCTGGGCTGGTCTTCCTCGTCCAGCGTATCGAGCGCAAGCTGAACGCGGTCTGCCAGGAACTTTTCAAACTGCGCTTCAATCGGATAGGTGATGCGTCCCAGACAGCCCACACTCTCGCCCTCGCCCGCAGTCGCGCGCGGCAGCGAAGCGGGACAGTTCGTGCAGGTCAAAGTCTCCGCGTGCATGACCTCTACTTCCGAGCGCGCGTTTTCTACAAAGCGAAGTTTATCCTCCGAAGGCGCGGCTGTGTCGCCCGTAGTCAGACGCGTGTGCAGGCTGCTCAATCTTCCCCAGGCGCGCAGATGCTCCTCTCTGTAGCGTGCGCGCAAACTGCACGGATACTGTATGGCAAATTCTAAAGACAATCCTTCGACTCCTCTTGCTACACAAAAAAAGCGTTCGCCAGAAATCACTAACATAGATGTGCTGGCGCGAGCAAGCGCCGCCATGCTTTTTCGCAGGCGGCAGCGATGGAAGCCAAGGATTGAATCCTCTTTTAATTTCAAGGCTGACCGAATCTCTTTCTATACTCTTCAGAATAGATAAACCCGAATATCAAATGATGTATGTCTCTCGGAACAACGCCCGCACTCGCCCTCCCGTTCGTAAACACGTCCACCCAGTCTTTCCATCCTAACAAATTAGGATCATTCAAATCCGGGTCTCTCTTTAAATATGCGAAGTACATCATAGTCACTTCACCTTCTGTAAAGTATCTGTCATATACTACCTGCTGTTCAACAAACGCTTTCACTGTCTGTCCAACTGAGAGTGTCCCATTTGCTCTTAAGTTGATTAACTCCTGACGACCGTACTGCTGAGGCTGCCCTGGCTGTGTCATAGCCGTCGCTGGCAGTGTCACTCCTGAAGTCTGCTCTAACTTCTGTATCAATGTTGCTGCCTGTGAAGTTAATAGTGAATCACTGAATCTCGTGGTAAACTCTGTCTTTGCAGTGAATTGCTGCAAATAATCAAAGAGATTCTGCTGCTGAATAGCATCAGAGAGACCGAATCCACTCAAAGATGCCATATCTGGAGTAAACTCTGAGTATCTGGGCAATCTATTCATTCCGGCGGCATAGAGTCTATAAATCAAGAATCCACGGTTAGTGAATTCAGGACTAGCGAAGAATCCGTGAGAGACGTGTGCTCTATCGCAATCAAAGGGAGCGCCTAAAAAACCTTGCTGAGAGCCGCAGTTATT
>JACVRN010000095.1 GCA_014534425.1 Pyrinomonadaceae bacterium | reverse complement strand
GTGCATTTAATGGTGCGAAGGATGGAGAAGCCGTCGTCTGCTATGGGTTGTTGTGCGCGAAGGCTGGCTGCGGCTTCCGATAGGATTCCTTCTTCGGCAGTAGTGGAAGTAGGATTCGGCTCAGGCGTAGGGTTGGTGCTCACTGGTTCTTTGCCTCCTTCGCTGAGTCTGCCGTTGGCGCGTCGCGCTCTGCAATCGGAACTCCCTTGGAAGCGCCGATGGGTTCATCTCCTTCTGGACGTTTTTGTGCACGCTTCAACCAGTTCAAGCCGAACTCGTGATGCCCCAGCACTCCCTGCGGGCGTGTAAGGATTATGCCGATGAGAAGGAGCGCGTAGATGACCAGCCGCAGGTCTGCGAAATTCACAGTGCTGCCGAAGAGATTAATCGTGGGAAGCTGTCGCAGCAATTCGGGCAGCACGGTGATGACAATCGCGCCGAGGATAGAGCCTGTGATTGAACCCATCCCGCCCAGCACTATCATGATGATGACCTCGAACGAGCGTATGAACTGGAAATCGTTCGTGTGCAGAAACTTTTTGTAGTGCGCGAACAGCACACCGGCAACGCCAGCGAAGGAAGAACTGATGACGAAGGCTATCACTTTATAACGCGTCGTGTTTATGCCCATCGCCTCACTAGCCAACTCGTCTTCTCGAATGGAGATGAGCGCTCTTCCCATGTCAGAGCGCACGATATTGCGTATGACGATGATGGTGATGATGGCGAAGCCTCCGACCCAGATGAAGTTGGAATACCCAGGGACGGAGAATCCTGTGGCGCCTCCGACGACATCTATGTTGAGGATGACGATGCGGATTATCTCCGCGAATCCTAAAGTAACAATCGCCAGATAATCTCCTCGCAGTCGCAGACTCGGGATGCCGACTATCAATCCCATAGTGGCTGCGGCGAGCGCTCCGACCAGGATGGCTATGAGAAAGACAATGGCGATGGCTGGCGTTTCGCCTATTGACGCGGCGAGCCAGCGCTCCAGGTGTTGCCCGTGATAGACAGTCGTGTAGGCGGAGGTATAAGCGCCGATTGCCATGAAGCCCGCGTGGCCTATGGAGAACTGTCCTGTGAAGCCGTTAATCAGGTTGAGCGAGACGGCCAGGATGATGTTGACGAAAATCAGCATCAGGACATCCGCCGGATACGCGCCGATGCCGAAACCGAACAACCCCTCCTCGCTCATCATCATGTACACGAAATAGAGGAGCAGGATGATAACAACCGCGCCGACGATACGCTTGACGAAAGTTGGCATAAAAGAATTTTGGATTTTAGATTTTGGATTTTAGATTAACGATTACGAGATTGAAGCTACTCAAACTTGATTGCCGCTCCAATCCAAAATCTAAAATCCAAAATCGTCAGACTTTTTCCTGTACGGTCGAGCCAAGGAGGCCCGCCGGACGGAACAAGAGCACCAGAATCAGAATCGAAAAGGCCACGGCGTCGCGGTAGGTCGAAGGGATGCCTATGTTCTGCCCGTAGCCGACGACGAATGTTTCCGCCATCCCTATGAGCAACCCGCCAAGCACTGCGCCCGGAATGTTTCCTATACCTCCGAGCACCGCCGCTACGAAGGCTTTCAAACCCGTGATGATGCCCATCAAAGGGTAAATCGTAGGATTATATTGCGCCGTCAGGACTCCGCCCGCCGCCGCCAGCGAAGACCCCAGAGCGAAGGTGAAGGCTATAATCATGTCCGTGTTGATGCCCATCAGCTTCGCAGAGTTCAGGTTGAAGGAGACGGCGCGCATCGCCGTGCCAAGCTTAGTGCGATAGATAATCCATTGGAGTATGAGCATCAGGAGGATGGAGACAAAGATAATCAGCATTTGCACTATGGAGATTGTGGCCCTGCCGAATAATCTGTAGTTTCCATTCTGGTCGGGCTGCAAGGCTTGCGGCAGCCAGCCAGGCAGTTTGAGCAGTTGCGGGAAAGAACGCGGCGCATTACCGAAGCGCGCGACGAACAGGTACTCTATGAAGAGCGAGACGCCTATGGCGGCAATCAGCGTCGTCATGCGCGCGTACTTTCTCAAAGGCCGATAGGCGAAGCGCTCTATGGTCATGCCTACAATCGCCGCCATAATCATCGCGCCTATGAGCACCGCGCCCAATCCCAATAACGAAGGCTCCGAGGCAAGCCCGAGTTGATAGGCCAGAAAATAGCCTGAGAACGCGCCGACCATGTAGATGTCGCCGTGCGCGAAGTTGATGAGCCGCAGGATGCCGTAGACCATAGTGTAACCGAGCGCAATCAGCGCGTAGATGAACCCTATGGTCAGGCCGTTGATTAGCTGCTGAACGAAAGTATCCATACCAGCTTTCAAGTCTCCGGGCTAACGATTTGCAGTATTGGCCGTGTTCGCGGTACTGGCCGCGTTGGTGTTAGCTGTAGACGCGTTGCCGGAGTTAGCATTGGTCGCAGCCGTGTTCGCGTTGCTGGAAGTCGGAGACGCGGTCGTGCTCGGCGGAGTCATGCCCTCCGGGTAGATGTTCTCTTTGAAAACATACTTGCCGCTCTGAAGCTCGAAAACGGTCGCGGGCTTGACGGCGTTGCGCTCCGCGTTAATAGAGATGGTGCCGGTCACGCCCGGATAGTTCGTCGTCTGAGCAATCGCGTCTCGAAGCTTCTGCCCGTCGGTCGAGCCTGCGCGGCGTATGGAGTCCGCGAGCACTTTCATTGCATCGTAGGCGAGCGCGGCGATAGCGTCCGGGATGACGTTATAGCGCGCCCTGTAGGCGTCCACGAAGGTCTTCACTTCGGGTCGCGGGTCTTCGTACGAATAGTGGTTGGAGAAGTAGGAGCCGTTCAAGGCATCGCCGCCGAGTTGGAAAAGCTGCGGCGCGTCCCAACCATCGCCGCCTAGAAGCGGAGCTTTGATGCCGAGTTGCTTGGCCTGCTTGGCAATGACGCCGACCTGCCCGTAGTAGCCTGGCACGTAGATAACATCCGGGTTGGCAGAGCGTATGGCCGTCAACTGTCCACTGAAATCCTGGTCGGTCTGCGTGTAGGACTGCCTCTCGACTATGCGCCCGCCCATCTTCGTAAATTTCTCCGTGAAGAACTGATCCAGGCCGCGACTGTAGTCGGAATTAACGTCCGTCAGCACCGCCGCCGTCTTGGCCTTGAGGGTGTTGATAGCGAACTTTGCCATCACCTCGCCCTGGAACGGGTCTATGAAGCAGACGCGGAAGATGTAGTCGCCCACCTGCGTCACCTTGGGGTTGGTGGACGAAGGCGTAATCATGGGAATCTTCGCCTCCTGCGCCTTAGGCGCTGCCGCCAGAGAGTTTGACGAAGCGACCTCACCTAACACCGCATGCACCTTGTCCTGATTGATTAACTTGGTGACGACCGTGGCGGCCTGTGCCGGAAGTCCTTGGTCATCTTCTACCACCAGTTGAATCTGCCGACCATTGATACCGCCCGCCTTGTTGATTTCGTCTGCGGCCATCTGTATGCCGTTCTTTGTAGACTGTCCGAAGCTGGAAGTCTGTCCGGTCAGGTCTGCGTAGACGCCTATCTTAATCGGGCCGGTGTCACTAGCCGCGCCCCCTCCCCTGCGTTCACATGCCAAACCTAGAACGAGCGTTGCCATTAACCCCAGAGCTACGAGAATGCGTTGCATAGTTTCTTCTCCAAAATTTAGTTGTCTTTTCCACGTCGGGCACGGCGGCTTGATTGGGGAGGCTCTATCGGGACGCGCTCCGGTGCCTCGACCGCAAGAGAGAGACGCGTCTTGACCGCCGGCAAAACATATCTTGAACTGCGGGTCTCAGTATCATAGCGACGAGTTGTGCTCGGAAGCAAACCCGCCGCTCGCCTGTGTGTAGACAAGAACGAGGCGAATTATACCTGAATAAAAGCGTCTGTCGAGTCAAAAGAGCCGCAGGTCAAAAGGCAGAGGACAGAGCTTAGAGGTCAAAGGTCAGTGAAAAGAATTTCAATTACTAACCTACAGCCTTTGACTTCTGACCTCTGCCTGAGCGGTACGGTGATTGCTCTCTTCCCTGTAGACAAGGTTTGGGAGTCACAAAATCGTACACGAGAGGCGGCTTGGACTGAGCCGATTTCGTGCTCGCTTTGACAAAGGGTAAATAAATACGAAGGGGAGATTTGAATTTATGGCAGAAGCAACAGGAGCAACACCCGGACGTGGGCGTATGATGACCGGACTGTTTAGAGACCGAGACAGCGCCGAGCGCGCCTATGGTTCTCTGACCAGCCGTGGATACAGTAATGATGACATTAACGTGTTGATGTCGGACGAGACTCGCAAAAGACATTTCGTTGACGGGCGCGAGACAGAGCTTGGCAATAAGGCTCTGGAAGGCGCAGGCACGGGCGCTGCCATAGGCGGCACGGTCGGAGCGACCCTTGCTGCCATCGCAGCCATAGGCACCAGCGTTGCGCTGCCCGGCCTCGGCTTAATTGTCGCTGGCCCGCTCGCTGCGGCTCTTGCGGGCGCGGGCGCAGGCGGCGCGACCGGCGGTCTCATAGGCGCTCTGGTTGGCGCTGGCATCCCTGAAGAGAGAGTCAAGGACTACGAAAAGGGCATCAGGGAAGGCGGCATTGTGATGGGCGTCACGCCGCGCTCGGACGAGGATGCGGACTACTTCGAGAACGAGTGGAAGAACTATCGCGGCGAGCAGATCTATCGCTAACTGATTAACCGAGTTCACTCACCACAGCAACAAGGAAAGGGGAAGCGCTCATCAAATGCTTCCCCTTTCTTTGTTCTTCTAATCCTCTGCGTCCTTGTGACATACTCACGCAATGAAAGAGAGAAAGAGTGAAGCGCGCGGGTTTGCGCCGCCTTCGGGCGACATGAGCGCCGAGGATTTTCGCAGCTTCGGGCGCGAGGTCGTGGACTGGATTGCGGATTACTTCGAGCACATAGAAGAGCGCCCCGTGCTGGCGCGCGTAGAACCCGGCGAGTTGAAAGCAAAGCTCCCTTCCTCTGCTCCCGCGAGCGGCGAATCCATGAGCGAGATTCTCGCGGACGTTGATAAATTGATAGCGCCCGCGCTCACGCACTGGAACCATCCCATGTTCTTCGCGCTCTTTGCCACCTCAAGCTCTGCGCCAGGAATTTTCGGAGAGATGCTGAGCGCGGCCTTCGATGTCAAGGCCATGCTCTGGCGCACCTCTCCCGCCTCGACCGAGTTGGAAGAAGTTGCGCTTTCGTGGCTCAGGCAAATGATGAATCTGCCGGAAGAGTTCGACGGAATAATCTACGACACGGCTTCCGTCTCAAGCATGCACGCCATTGCCGCCGCCCGCGAGATGGTCGATTTACGCATACGCGAGGACGGCATGAGTGGTCGCACAGACCTTCCGCTCCTGCGCGTCTACGCTTCGGAGCAGGCGCACTCTTCCATAGAGAAAGGAATCATCACACTGGGCTTAGGCCAGCGCTCGCTCGTCAAGCTCCCGACCGACGCGGAGTATCGCATGGACGCACGCGCCCTCAGGCAAGCTATTGAAGATGACAGACGCGCAGGCGCGCTTCCCTTCTGCGTGGTGGCGACGGTCGGCACGACTTCGACTACAAGCATAGACCCTGTGGAAGAGATAGCCGCCGTCTGCGAGCGCGAGAAGCTGTGGCTGCACGTTGACGCGGCCTACGCAGGCTCGGCAGCCGTAGTGCCTGAGTTGCAGCACATCATGCGCGGGTGCGAGCGCGCGGATTCAATCGTGACGAACCCGCACAAGTGGCTCTTCACGCCCTTTGACCTGTCGGTTCTCTACTCGCGCCGCATGGACGTGCTCAAGCGCGCCTTCTCGCTCGTGCCCGAATATCTAAGGACGAGCGAGGCAGAGACCGTGCGTAACCAGATGGATTACGGCGTGCAGTTGGGCCGACGCTTTCGCGCGCTCAAGCTCTGGATGGTGCTGCGCTATTTCGGGCGCGAAGGCTTGAGCGCTCGCATACTCGAACATTGCCGCCTCGCGCGCCTCTTCGCCTCTTGGGTAGAGGAATCACACGATTGGGAGATGCTCGCGCCCGTTCCCCTGAGCCTGGTCTGCTTTCGCTATCACCCGCAGCGCGAAGATGAAAGTGTGGCTACGAGTGAGGCCGAGTTGGACGCGCTCAACGAAGCGATTATGAACAACGTCAACGCGACTGGCCGAGCCTATCTTTCGCACACGAAGCTGCACGACAAGCTGACGCTTCGTCTCTCAATCGGAAACATACGCACCACGGAAGAGCACATACGCCGCGTCTGGGAACTCCTGAACGAAGAGGCCAAGACGATGAACAAATAGCTCAATCTCTTCTCTTCAGCACGTAGTCTCCCTTTCGCTCGCCGGGTTCTACAGTCCAGCCTGCGTTGAGTTCCAGCGTCCAGCCGTCGCCTTTAATCGAACTGCCTTTCGTCTCTACGGGCGCGGTGACGTAAACGCGCGTGGCCTGTCCCTGCGCTCCGCGCGTCATCAGCGAGCCGTCCGTGACGTTGAGTATTCCCCACGCGTCCATTGCTCTCAGAGTCGGATAGATGGTGCCCACGCCGTCCAGCGAGGCCAGGTTGTTCGGATTAAAAGTGTAGTTGAAGGCAGCCGTCACCGGAATGACCAGCACTGGCCCGTCAATGAGCTTAGCGCGAAACCTGGCGAGGGTTTTCTGTCTTCGGGCTTCACGCGCGGTCTCGCTGAGTCGCACCTCTTCGCCGCCGTAGACTTCTAGGCGCGCTTCCGCCTCTCGCTTAAAGTTTTCCGGCAGCTTGATGGAGTAAGCCCGCTCCAGCAACAGGCCCAGGTCGTCCGTGGCCTTCAGACCCTTGCGCCAGTTCGTGTTTGACTGATCCAGCAGAAACCCGTAAGCGGGGCCGGAGGTGTAAGCGAACGAGCGCACGAAAGAGTTGCTGTAAGCGGCCTGGTCGAGCTGCGCTGCAAGGTAGCCGTACAACTCTTCATCGGTTCTGCCGCTCAGCCTGACGCCAGTGTATTCGGCCAGCCCTTCGTTCATCTCAAGCGCACGCTCTTCCGTGGCCGCCTGCGAGAAAACTTGTCGTCGAAGGCTGCGAAACAGTAGCGCGTCCGCGATTGATTCTTTGCGTGCGGCACCAGGATGCGTGACGGCTTCGCGCAGGGCCAGCCATTCCGCTTGCAGCCACAGCCGCCCTTCCATCGAATCAAGATGGTTATTGGAAGGATTACCGGCAGGCAAGCCAAGCTCGTCCTGCACTCGATGAAACATTTCGTGCAGCATCAAGCGCGCTCGCGCATATTTGTTAGAAGGCAGAGGCCACATAATCATAGTCCAGCGCACGCCGGCCCAATTCAAAGCGGTATTGGCAGCGCCCACTTCATCCGGCAGCTTTCCCGCGAACAGTCCGTCCTTTTGAACAAGACGCCCCTCCTTGTCCGCTTGATTGGCGACCGCCGTGCGCGTCTCCGAATCTACGAACATCAAGGGGCCGCAGAGCGTGCGTCCCCACAAGCGGCCATCGTCGCGCCTGCAAATCGTCTCCGCCTCCACGAAATATTTCCGGGCGAGCGCGGGATTAATCGCCTGCTCCTGCTCGGCAAGCGCCTGCGGCAGAGAGAGAGATGAAAACGCGGTTAGAGCCGACAGCACGAAAATGAAAATGTAGCTTGCGGGGGTTCTCATCTTATTACTCCTACTTTTGAAAATTCCTTCTCTTCTAATCGGACGATTCATTGGGGGCGAGGCGTACGCGAAATCGTATCTCGTACTTGCGGCCCGCCACGGGTTGATAGCTCTTCAGGTCGTAAGAAAGCACCGAGCCAAGCTCCATGATGCCCGACCACTTCGAGGCGATTGTTTGTCGCTCGCCTTCCCCCGCGCGATAGATGTCAAAGCTGATGGCGGCCTGATCCGTGGGGCGGCTGCGTATGAACTGCGCGACGGAGAGATTCACCGTGAGCGGATTCTTTTGAACCTCTTCACCGGCCTGTGCGTTCGGCTGGAGCGTGAACTCCTGAGCTTCTTCCAGCAGGTTGTTCGACGCGCCGCGCGCAATCTCTCGCCCGTCTTCGAAGAGCGCGGCTTCGACTGTGAAGCGGTGCGGCTGTTTGAATGCTTCCACGCTTATGAAGCCGCCGGGCGCTGGCTTTGTGATCTCTATTTCGAGCGGTCGCCGTTTGCCCGAAGCGAGCCTCGCGGGACGCTCGCTCCGCATAGGCGCAATCTCTATCTTGAGCACGTCGCCGCCGCCCGTTCGGCCAAATGGCATGAGCACGACCGATTCGTCAAAGCCGACCTCAAGCGCTGTGTCCTGCGTGTCCTCTTCATAAAGCGGCAGCTTCTGTTCCGAGTAGCCGTAGAGGCGGCGCGTGTCCAGCGTTGCCCTGACCCTGAGCGTGTCGCGCCCCACAAGGTCTGTCAGAAAATGCGCCTTCATCTTGAAACCCGCGTGTTGAAGATGAAGGTCGAAGTCCGTGCCGGGAGGCCCTTCGATGCTCGTTTCGGAAAGGATGCTGCGCTCGTTGCCGCGCTCTTCGACGGTCGTGATGCGAAAGCGTATGCGCTGCTCGGCATCGCTGCTGTTGGCTGAGCGCGCACGCAACGCTTGCCCGCCGTCGCTCATCATCAAAACGGGCAGCGCGAGGGCTAGCAGCAAGATTCTCAAACGCGTTCTCATATTCCAAGCACCTCAACTTCACTGGCTCACGTCTGCTGAATTTTCGCGGCGCACTTTGTAGATGACCGCGCGGCCTCCGTGATCGAATCGCGCGAGGTCTATTTCATCTCCGGCCTGTGACTCCGGCGCGGCTGTCGGCGCAACTTTTCTCTTCTCTTCCCTGACGGCTTCAGCAGGTACGCGTTTATCGGACAAGCGCGATGCAGCCGTCCAGACGCCCAGCGATAGCAACGCCAGAAGAAGCAGGGCCAGCGCCGGAACCGGCAGCGCGACGCTTCTCTTCCAGAACGGAACGCGGCCCGAAGAGAGAATCTGTTTGAGCAGGCGCTCGCGCCCGTAGGCCGCAGGCTCCGTGCTCGTGTAAGCCTTAATCTCGCGCCGCAGCAGCAGGAACTCCTTTTCCGCCTGCTGGCAAACCTCGCAAGCAAAAATGTGCTTTCTCAGTTCGACTGCTTCCCGCTCGTCAAGCTCTTCGTCCACGAGCGCGGAGACTTTTTCCGTCAGTTCACAACTCATCTTCTAACCTCCGTGTAATCCTTCAGGGGCGCGCATTAATCAATTCGTTCAGCCCTGCGCGAAGACGACTCCGCGCACGAAAGATGTCCACCTTCACCTTGCTCTCCGAAATGTTTAGGACGCGCGCAATCTCCCTGTAGCTCATCTCCTCCTGCTCGCGCAGCAGGAGCGCCGCGCGCTGGTGTTCGGGCAGGCTCTTCAGTAGAGCCAGAAGCAGTTGCTTCTGCTCTTCGAGTTCTAAATTCTTCGCGGGGTCGGGCTGCTGCTGGCGAAAGAGTTCGCGCACGCGTGCGAGGAATCGTGTGCGCGTCTCGCGGCGGCTGATTTCGTTCAGGGCCAGATTGCGCGCGACGCGAAAGAGCCAGAAGCGCGCTTCCCCCAGGGGCAAAGCCCCCGGCCCAAGCTTGTAGAGCCGCATAAAACTCTCCTGCGCTATGTCCTGGACGACCGCCACGCGCCCGCCCATCATGCATTCCAGAAAGCGACAGAGACCGGCGTAATTCGCCTGAAAGACCGCAGTGAAATCTTCCGTCTCGCGCGCCATAAAGTCTCTGCCTATAAAACAGCCGAACCCTGGAAAAGTTACACGAAGAGTTTCCCTTTCTACTTTTTCCTTCTTCTGACATGATAATCCGAAAGCAAAGAACGCTTGTGCCTGTCCGGGAAAACGTCGAAGATGAAAAGACTGCTCTTACCTCGCCTACTCTTCTTGCTCTCTTTTATATCGCTTGCGAACGGTATTGCGAGCGCGCAGGCGAAGCAGGGCTTGACGCCCGCCGATACGCTTCGAGTTGCGAACGTTGCGGACGCTCAAATTTCGCCTGGCGGCGAATGGGTCTTGTACTCCGTCTCGACTGCGGAGGGAGAGAGAACGCGTACGACTCTGTGGCTTGTGCGGGCCGCGCCCGATTTGACGCGCCCTTCGGAAAACCGCCCGACGCAGCCGCTTCTTCCGGCGGGCTGGAACGCTTCTACCCCGCGCTGGTCGCCGGATGGCCGCCGCGTGGCTTTTCTCTCCGCGCATGAAGGGCAGAGCGGCGTCTGGGTCGTCTCAATCGCCGGAGATCGACAGCCACGATTCGTCGCAGCCGTGCGCGAGACCAACTTCTTCATCACCTACGCGGGCGAAGCCTTCGCATGGTCGCCGGATTCCAGACGCATAGCCTTCATCAACGCGTCGGAGGATGAAAGCGCGGGGACGGAAGACGCGAAGCGTGAGGGCGACCCGCGCGTGGTGGATCGCATTCAGTACAAATCGCGCACGAGCTTTTCAGACCGGCTGCGAACACACGTCTGGGTGACGGAGGTTGATAATCCAGCGCCGCGACAGTTGACCGCAGGCTCTTTCTACGACCACGCGCTCTCCTGGAATCCCAACGGGCGTGAGGTGGCGTTTCTCTCCAATCACGAAGCAGACCCGGATGCAGTCAACAACTCCGACATCTTTGCAGTGGACATGAGCGGGCAGGTGCGCGCAATTACTTTGACGCGCGGTTGCGAGTACGAGCCGCAGTGGTCGCCCGATGGTCGTTGGATAGCCTACACCGCTACCAGAAGAGACGTGACGACCATAGACAGCGTGGCCGAAGACACGCACGTCTGGGTGATTGAAGCGCAGGGCGGCTCAGCAGGCCGAGAGTTGACGGCAGCGCAAGACCGCCGCGCTCGCCTCCCGCGTTGGTCGCCCGATAGTCAGACAATCTTTTTCCTCGCAGGCGACAGAGGCCGAACGCTCCTTCATCGCGTCTCTTTAAGAACCAGAGAGATTAGCACCTTTCTTGACGATAGAATCTCAGGCGCAGATGCTTCCGCGATTGATGCAGGACAGCAGAGATTTCCCTCGCTTCGCGCTTATCAAATCACAGGCTTCAGCATCGCTTACAGAAGCGGCCTTGTAGTGGGTAATCCCAGAACGGGCGAGAATGTGAGCTTTGGCGTGCCGTTCGCGCTCACAATCACGGACGCTCTTCATCCGGCGGAAGTGTGGCTGGGAACGCGCTCGATTTTTCCTCTGCTTCGATTGACGGGGCACAACGACGCGTTCTTAAATGCGGTCGCGCTCTCCACACCCGAAGAGATTAACTTCAAAAGTTTTGACGGCACGCCCGTTCAGGGCTGGCTGATGAAGCCACAGGGCTGGCGCGAGGGACAGCGTTATCCGCTCATACTGAGCATCCACGGCGGGCCGCACGGAATGTTTGGATGGGGATTCAACCCAACGTTTCAAGCGTACGCGGCCAAGGGTTACGCAGTGCTTTACCTGAACCCGCGCGGCTCAAGCGGCTACGGGCAGAGATTTTCCGACGGGACTTTGCGCGAGTGGGGCGGCGGCGATTACAGAGACCTGATGCTCGGGCTTGATGAAGCCCTGAGAAGATATTCGTGGATTGATTCGGAAAGAGCGGGTGTGACGGGCGGCTCCTACGGCGGCTTTATGACGAACTGGATTATCACTCAGACACCGCGCTTTCGCGCAGCCGTCTCCGTAGCGAGCGTCAGCAATCTCATAAGCTTCTACGCTACGTCTCTCTATCAAGATTTGATTCACGCGGAGTTCGGCGGCTTTCCCTGGGATGATTACGACCTGCTGTGGCGATGGTCTCCGATTCGCTACGTGAATCGCGCGCAAACCCCCACGCTCTTCCTCCACGGCGAGCAGGACAACGACGTGCACATCACACAGGCCGAAGAGATGTACATGGGATTAAAAAGGCGCGGCATCGAAACCATCCTGGTGCGCTACCCACGCGAAGGCCACGGCTTCCGAGAGCCGCGCCATCGCCTAGACGCACTGGAAAGAACTTTAGATTGGTTCGACCGTTTTTTGAAGTAAGAAATTAACAGGGATGGACAGGATAGAGAGGATAAAAGAAGAACTATTTCTCTTTTTATCCTATTCATCCTGTCCATCCCTGTTTGAATCCGCCTTAGCATGCATTTCGTCAAAGAAAGTATCATACGAGCTTCGCCCGAGAGGGTCTTTGCCTTTCACGAGTTACCGGATGCGCTCGATCGCCTTCTGCCTCCGTGGGAGACTGCCCGCGTGGTGCTGCCTCCGAAAAATCTGCACGCAGGCACGCGCACCATTGTCGAGACGAAGCTCTTCGGCTTTTATAAAGTAAGATGGGAAGCGCTGCACACGGCCTATGACCCGCCGCGCATGTTCGAGGACGTACAGGTGAAGGGGCCGTTCAAAAGCTGGCGGCATCGCCACATAGTTGAGCCGCACGAGCTAGGCGCGCGGCTTCTGGACGACATAGAATACGAGCCGCCGTTCAGTATCTTCGGGCGGCTGGCAGCGCCACTCTTAGTCGAGCGCCGTCTCAAACGACTGTTCGACTATCGCCATGAAGTGACGCGCCGGTGGGCTGAAGCGAGCGAATCAATTTAAGTTATGCTTACACACATAGTCATCTGGAAGTATAGAGAGGATGTCTCTGAAAGCGAGCGCGAGGAGCATGTGGAGCAGTTGCGCGCTCTCCCCGGCTTGATTCCTGAGATAGAGACTTTCGCGGTCGGGTTCGACGTGCTGCACCTGGCGCGCTCGTTTGATACGGGGTTGGTTGTGACTTTCCGTGACCGCGACGCGCTCTCAATTTATACGGATCACCCTGAGCATCAGAAGGTCGCGGCCTTCGGTCGAAGCCTCAGCGCGAATGTCGCTTCCGTCGATTTCGAGGACGAGTCTTGAAAGTAGTAAAGCGCTGGAAGAGATTGCTGCTAGCCTTGCTGGGACTGCTTCTGCTTTCCCAGTCGCCTTTCGTCTACAGGCGCTTTCAACTTCGCTCGCTCCGCGCAAAGATTCAAGAGCTTAACTCTTCACGCGTCGTCAACAACGGGGACGCTTACGCGGATTATAAGGGCGTCATTCACGTTCACTCGCAGCTAGGCGGCCACAGCACAGGCAGCCTCGCAGACATTATAGACGCCGCGCGTCAGAACGACTTGAGCTTCGTCGTCATGACCGAGCACCCTTCGGCCACGATTGACACCGCCGAGATGACGCTGAAGGGATTTCAGGCGGGCGTTCTCTTCATCAACGGCAACGAGGCGAGCACGGCTGCGAGCGACCGCTTTCTGGTTCTGCCCGGAACTGCTACCGCGCGCTCGGCCCCCACGCGCTCAACGCAGGACTTCATCACGGAAGAGAAAGCGGAAGGTCGCTTGATGTTCCTGGCCTACCCGCAGGAGTTTCGCAGTTGGGAGACTGCGGACGGCTACGACGGCATAGAGGTCTACAACCTCTACACGAATGCGCGGCGCATCAATCCTCTGGTCATGTTCTTCGACGGCCTCTGGTCTTACGGCGCTTACGCAGACCTGCTCTTCACCAGATTCTACGAGCGCCCCACCGATAGCTTGAAGCGTTGGGATGATTTGAGTGCGTCGAAACAGAGAAAGCTCGTCGCGCTTGCCGGAAACGACGCGCACGCAAACGTAGGCATTCACCTAGGCGACGCGGGCGGCAAGAAATACTTGGGCGTACTTCTTGACCCGTACAGCCGAAGCTTTCAGATAGTCCGAACACACGCGCTGCTGGAAAAAGATAAAGCCTTAAGCGCAGACACTCTGCTCGAAGCCATTAAGAGCGGCCACTGCTACATAGCTTTTGATCTTCTAGCAGACTCAACGGGCTTTCGCTTCACAGCCCAAAGCGGAACCTCAAGCGTCATTATGGGCGACTCAATCACCCTCGCGGACGGCGGCGTGAGATTGAGCGTCAACGCCCCCATCAAAAGCCGCATAGTCCTTTTCCGAAACGGTCAGCCCTTAGAAGAAGCGCCCGAAGCTTTGAGCAAAGAATTCACCGCCCACGAGCGCGGCGTTTACCGCGTGGAAGTTTACCTGGACTCGCTCGGCAACTCCTTCCGCTCAAGGCCCTGGATTATCTCCAACCCGATTTACGTCGAATGAGAGTCGACGGGCAAAGCTTAAATGACAGGTCGGATTTAAACTGCTATGGCCTCCCTCAAATCAAATTGCTAAACTAAGCTCTACGTTGAGGAGGTGATTGAATGTCAACCGAAGCTATTACCCTGGAGATTGATTCTGAAGCGGCTCAAGCCTTCAAGTCCGTGTCTGATGAAGAGCGGGCAAAATTGCAAGTCCTGCTTGGCATCTGGCTAAAGGAATATGCCAAAGCTGACGCCGCATCTTTGAAAGAGACGATGGACGAGATTAGCCGTAAAGCGCAAGGCAGAGGGCTGACGCCGGAAATTTTAGAATCAATCCTTGAGGAAGAGTGACTTGCGCTTCGTCTTCGATACCAACGTTATAGTGAGCGCGGCTCTGCTTGCCGGTTCAATTCCCAGACAAGCCTTTGATAAGGCGATTGATGAAGGAAGAATTCTGATTTCTGTTCCCGTGCTGCTTGAGTTGTCAGAAGTTCTCAGCCGCAATAAGCTCAACAAGTATTTGCTTGAAGAAGATCGAATGCGCTTTTTGATAGCTTTGCTTAAAGAAGCCGAACTGGTGGAGATTACCGAGGTGATTACCGATTGCAGAGATATTAAGGACAATAAGTTTCTGGAATTGGCTGTTAGCGGGAAAGCTGATTGTATTGTAAGTGGTGATGAAGACTTACTAGTTCTGAATCCTTTTCGCGCTACTCCAATCCTCACGCCTAAAGAATTCTTGCATTCATTTAAGTAATGTTTTAATCAGGGCGCTACTTCTTAACGTCCGCAGTTAGTCTTTGAACCAGTTCGAACAGTTCGTCGGGGTCTACGGGTTTGGCTATGTGGGCTGTGAAGCCTGCGGCGAGGGCGCGTTGGCGGTCTTGCTCTGTGGCGTAGCCTGTGATGGCGAGGGCGGGGATGCGCTCCATGCCCGGAAGGCGGCGCAGGCTGGTGAGAAGTTCGTAGCCGTTCATTTCGGGCATGCCGATGTCGGAGATGATGATGTCTGGGGTTTCGCGCGCAGCAATTTCAAGCGCCTCGGACGCGCTCTCGGCGGTCAGCACGCGACAGCCGCGTTTTTCAAAGAGCACGTTGAAGAGAAGAAGCGTGTCGGGCGAATCTTCCACGACCAGTATGGATTGAAGACCCGTGTCTGTAGCTTCATAGGCTTGGACTTCCGGCTGGGCGCACTCTTCTACTTCACAAGGGACAGTGAGTGTGAAGCGAGCGCCCTTGCCTATGCCTTCGGATTCCGCGCGCACGTTGCCGCCGTGCATCTTCGCCAGCGCCCTGACAATCGCAAGCCCCAGGCCAAGCCCTCCGTGCTGGCGTGTGGTAGAGCCGTCCGCCTGACGAAAGCTTTCAAAGACGTGCGGCAGAAACTCCGGCGCAATGCCTACGCCGGTGTCTTCTACAACTACTCTGGCCTCGCTGCCGGATTGCTCCACGCTCACGCCCACGCGCCCGCCCTCGTCCGTAAACTTGATGGCGTTTGAAATAAGATTGAGGACGACCTGTTCCAGGCGCACGGGCGAGCCTTGGACTACCAGAGGCGCTGAGGCGAGACGGCTGCCGAGTTCTATGCCGCGCTGCTCTGCCTGGCCGCGCATGGTGTCTAGGGCGGAGCGGACTATGGCGTTTAAGTCTACAGGCTCGCGCTCGAACTGCAACTTGCCCGTGACTATGCGCGAGATGTCAAGAAGGTCGTCCACCAGCCGCGCCTGAAGCCGCGCGTTGCGTTCTATGGTGTCGAGCGCCTGCGCCACGCTCGCCTTATCAAGCGCGCCCGTCTTCAGGAGATTTATCCAGCCCAAGACGGGCGTCAAAGGCGTTCGCAGTTCGTGCGAGAGCGTCGCCAGAAAAATATCCTTGGCGCGGTTGGCTTCGGCCAACTCTTCGTTGCGGCGCACAAGCTCTATGGTTCTCTCTTCGACACGCTGCTGCAACTCACGGTTAAACTCTTCCAGGCGCGCACGCGCTTCTCGTTCTCTCAGCATCAACAGGCGATGCTCTACGCCGCGCTTCACCGTGTGCTTCAGGTCTTCTATGTTGCAGGGCTTGACGAGGTAGTCGTATGCGCCGCTACGCATGGCGGCGATGGCCGTCTCGACGGAAGCGAAGCCTGTCAGGACTATGGAGATGGTGAGCGGTGCGCGCTGTTGAATCTCCGACAGGACGGAGATGCCGTCGCCTCCCTCCATGTGAAGGTCTGTCAGCACAAGGTCGTACTCGGCATTCTCAAGCAGGCGCACGGCCTCGCCTCCGCTCGAAGCCGTCTCGACGCGAAAGCCCTCCTGCCTCAAAACTTCGCTGACCGTCAGCGCCACGCTCTCCTCGTCATCGACCACGAGCAGGCGCGCTTGTGCAGCCGGAGCGGAATCGAAGCTCATCCTCTCAGCCGGAGCAGCATCCATATTGACGGCGAAAAATAGAGCCATAAGAAAAGCGTTTTCAGTTTTCAGTTTTGAGTTTTCAGTTAAAAGCAAACCGTGTCTTTGCTGAAAACCGAAAACTAAAAACTGTTTTTCTACGTCTTTCCATTCACAGAAGACAGTCCTGCCGGGAGTTGTCTTCTGGTTGTGACAGAGACGTTGATGTGTTCGAAGGCCGTGCGTAGACCGTCGGCCAGCCGTCGCCTGGTCGTGATGCCTTCGAGTTCCACGCCGAGCGTGACAAGGTTGGCCGCCACCATCGCGCTGACGCCCGTAATGATTGCGTGCGCGCCGAGTAGACGTGCCGAATGCACCGCGTTGATGAGATGCGCCGCGACGTGCGTATCCATCACGGTACAGCCCGTGATGTCTATGATGATGACCTCTGCGCCCGTGCGTCGCGCCGTCTCAAGCATAGTGCCGGACATCTGCGCCGCGCGAGCGTCGTCGAGCGCGCCTACGACCGGCAGCAGCAGTATGCGATCCCAGATTTCAACTACGGGACTCGAAAGCTCGCTGATGTGCGTGCGCTGCTGCTTGTGCTCAAGCGCACGCCTGACCGTGAGCTTCAAATCATCCACCACGCAGGGCTTGACTAGATAATCATAGACGCCGCACCTCAAGGCATCAATGGATGATTCGATTGAAGCATAGCCGGTGAGCACCACCGTCACCACGTTCGGGTGCTTCGTGCATATCTCCTGCAAGAGAGCGGAGCCGTCTAGGCCCTCCATGCGAAGGTCTGTCAGCACAAGGTCGAAGTCGCTGCTACTTATCTTGTCCAGCGCCTCGTGGCCGTCGCTCGCAGTGTCAAGCTCGTACCCCTCCTGCTCAAGAATCGCAGCCGTAGTGATACGCACGTTCTCCTCGTCGTCTACCACGAGGATGCGCGAGGGCGCGGGGCGCCCTCGCGGGCCGTTTCCGTTTTTACTGCTTGATGTCATCATCCAGTATGGGCGAATTGACGAGCAGGATGACGCTGAAGGTTGTCCCCTTGCCCTTCGTGCTGGTCACTTCTATACGCCCGCCGTGCTGCCTCACTATGTCCTGCGTTACCCAAAGCCCAAGGCCCGTCCCCTTCTTTCTGGTCGAAAAGAAAGGCTCGAAGATGCGCTGCAACTCTTCTTCGCTGATGCCGTGGCCCGTGTCCGAGATGTCGACGGAAATCGAAGGCTGCAAAGATTGCGTGTTGGCGGAGGTCTGAAGCGTTATCTCGCCGCGCCCGTCTATGGCCTGCTGCGCGTTCAGGATTAAGTTAAGAAAGACCTGTCTCAACTGGTCTGCGCGAGCGCGCACGCGCGGAAGATTCTCGTCCAGCTTGCGTACTATGAGCACGCCCGACTGCTTGAGCTTCTTTTCCACCAGCACCAGCGTCTCTTCCAGAAGCTGGTTGACGTTTATCCATTCGGCCTCGCCCGAGCGGCGAGCAAAGCCAAGCATCTGCCGTATGATGTGCGAGACGCGCTCGGTCTCCTTACGCGCAACATCAAGGAAGCGCGAGTTGGCCGCCTCGTCCTTGCTCGTCTGCAAAAGATAGAGAGAGTTTTTTATAGCCTCAAGCGGGTTGTTGACTTCGTGCGCGATGGAAGCGGCGAGCCTTCCGATTGCCGCCAGCTTCTCGGACTCGAAAAGCTGCTGCTCAACGCGTCGTCTCTCAAGCTCGCGTATCTCCGACAGGTCGTGCAGGATTGAGACGACAGCCGTCACTTCGCCCTTCTCGTCCGCGACCTCCACGGCGGTTATCTCCATAGGCAGCGTCTCGCCCGTCGCAGGGTCAATCAACTCTATCTCGGCCTGTCTGCCTCTCTCGAAATCCGAAGCGAGGCCGGAGATGAAGGAAGTGAGCTTGACGGCGTTGGCGCGCACGGCTACGGGTGCGCCGGGCCGCGAATTCTCAGGGGCCTGCTGAAAGAGAACTTCGGCGCGTGCGTTAAAGAGCGTGAAGTTTCCGTTGGCGTCGCAGACGGCTACGGGGTGGCCCACGTTCTCAAGAATCAAATCCAGTCGGTCGCGCTCGCGCCTGGCTTCGGCTTCAGCCTGCTGCAAGAGCGACATGTTGTGCGCCAGTTCTTCATAAGCTTCGCGCAAGTCCGTCACGTCGCGGAAGATTGAGACCATTCCTATACGCTCGCCGCGCGCGTTCATCGCGGGTGTGGAGATGACCTCGAAATGTATGTCGGAGCCTTCAATCGGGTCAACGAGCGTGATGTCGCGCTGTATGATGTCGGAATAGGAAACGGCTGCGCTCGACAGGTAGGCCGAAAAGAGCAGGTCGTTCATCTTCAGCGCGCGTCGCTTTCCTTCGCCTGCGGCATCCTCGCCACTGAAAAGCTCTTCGGCGCGCCGGTTCTGCAACAGTATCTCGTTATCCAGATTCGTCAGCACGATGGGGTCAGCGACGGACTTCATGATGGACTCGACCCACTGTCGCTGGCTCTGCAATTTGTTAATGGTGCTGGTGAAGCGTTCGTTCTGAATGGCGTTGGCGGCGGCCAGCCCCAGGCGCGCGGCGTAGCGCGTCAGGAGCGTGAGCGTGTACTCGTCCAGAGTCTCCTTGTCCGCGCCCACGTAGACTGCGCCGATGCAGGCGACAGGCTCCGGCGACCAGTACTTCTGCGTGTGACGCGGGCTGCGCGCCACCTCGCGTTCGAGCGTCTCCGCGGGCTCGTAGCTTCCGAAGAGAGGAATCGCCAGTATGTCCGTGGGGCACCCGAGCTGTTTGAGAAAGGCGCGCGCCGCCTCGTCGCCGTCAGGGCGAATCCATACCGGTCGGCCT
>JACVRN010000109.1 GCA_014534425.1 Pyrinomonadaceae bacterium | reverse complement strand
TCGCCCGCGAAGATGCGCATCAGGTCGTCTTCCAGCGAGAGGAAGAAGCGCGAGGAGCCGGGGTCGCCCTGACGGCCCGCACGACCGCGAAGCTGGTTATCGATGCGGCGCGATTCGTGACGCTCTGTGCCTATGATGTGCAGGCCGCCAAGCTCAACGACCTCTTTGTGCTCTTCTTCGACTATCTGCTTAGCTTTCTGGTAAGCCTCTGCCCACTGCTCGTCCGTGGCCTCGTCCGGGTCAATCTCCTGCTCTTTGAGAAACTCGCGGGCCATGAAATCTGGATTGCCGCCTAAGAGTATGTCCGTGCCGCGACCGGCCATGTTGGTGGCTATGGTGACAGCGCCTTTGCGTCCGGCCTGAGCGACGATTTCGGCTTCGCGCTCGTGGTACTTGGCGTTGAGGACGTTGTGCGGGATGCGGTCGCGCTGAAGGCGACGCGCAATCAACTCGGAGTTTTCGACAGAGACCGTGCCGACCAGCACGGGCTGTCCCTTCTCATGCAGTTCCTTAATCTCTTCGACCACTGCATCCCACTTCTCCGGCAGCGTGCGATAGATAACGTCGGAGTTGTCCTTACGCACCATAGGCATGTGCGTCGGAATAACAATCACGTCCAGCTTGTAGGTCGCGTGAAACTCCGCCGCTTCCGTCTCAGCAGTACCCGTCATGCCCGACAATTTTTCGTAGAGGCGGAAGTAGTTCTGCAAGGTGATGGTCGCCAGAGTCTGATTCTCTTTCTCAATCTTGACGCCCTCTTTGGCTTCGACCGCCTGGTGCAAGCCGTCAGACCAGCGACGCCCCTTCATCAAGCGCCCGGTGAAGTCGTCAACGATGATGACCTCGCCGTCCTGAACCACGTATTGATGGTCAAGCTTGTAAAGCGTGTGCGCCTTCAAAGCCTGCTCGACGCAGTGCAGAAGCTCCATGTTCGAAGGGTCGTAGAGATTGCCGACGCCCAGCAGCCGCTCCGCGTGGTCAACGCCCTCTTCCGTCAGGACAGCAGTGTGCTGCTTTTCGTCAACGAGGTAATCGCCTGTGGTCTTGCCAGTGGCTTCGTCCTTCTCGCCGCGCCTGAGTTGCGGGATGATGGCGTCCGCCTTGTAATACTTGTCGGTCGCCTCGTCCGAAGGGCCTGAGATGATGAGAGGCGTACGGGCTTCGTCAATCAGGATGGAATCAACCTCGTCCACTATGGCGAAGTAGTGGCCGCGCTGCACGCAGGTCGCAAGGTCGAACTTCATGTTGTCGCGCAGGTAATCGAAGCCGAACTCGTTGTTCGTCCCGTAGGTGATGTCCGCCGCGTAGGCCGCCTGACGCTCAAAGTCATCCATCTCGTTCTGAATGCATCCGACGGTCAACCCTAAGAAGCGGTGAATCTGTCCCATCCATTCGGCGTCGCGCGAGGCAAGATAGTCGTTGACGGTGATGATGTGAACGCCACGGCCCGTCAGCGCGTTGAGATAAGCGGGGAGCGTGGCGACCAAAGTTTTACCTTCGCCCGTACGCATCTCCGCAATCTTGCCCTGATGAAGAACTAGGCCGCCAATCATCTGCACGTCGAAGTGGCGCATTCCCGTGGAGCGTATGCTGGCCTCTCTGACGGTGGCGAAAGCTTCTGGCAAAAGCTCGTCAAGGATGGCCTGCTCGCGGCGCTTTCGTTCTTCCTTGTCGGTTATGCCCTCTACGGCCCGCGCAACTTTTTCCTTAAACTCTGCGGTGCGGGCGCGAAGCTCGTCGTCCGAGAGCTTTTGCACGGACGGCTCAAGCTCGTTGATGCGGTTGATGATGGGCTGAATGTTCTTCAGGAATCTCTGGTTGCTGCTGCCAAAGATTTTGGTCAGAAATTTATCTACTGATGGCATCTTAGTATCCTATTAAATAAGCCGTGTCACACACGGACGACAAACACTTGACGGCACACCCTGCGCGCGAACCTTTGATTGTAATAGACGGTTTAAGCCGGAGGCAAGCGGGTCGAAAAGCTTACGCCAGAGGGGGACGTGTGCGATCCCTCAAGAGGTGAAAAAAGCTTCGTCTCAGGCTCCTCCGGGCCTTACGCCGGAAGGTCATCAAGGGATGCGCGCGGCAAGCGTGTGACTACAAGGATATGATTGACGGCTGTTAAATGATTCGCGTTGCGGTAGAGAAGGTGCGCCGCCGCGTTCTCGCTCTGAGAAGCGAAAGACCAGGCGGGCGAATTGTAGGCGTCAGTGAAGCTAGACCCGCCCTGATTCGTAGCGTGACCGTACGAGATAGTCGCGCTCGTCACGGACGCTATTTCAGAGAGCACGCCTGAGCCTGTTCGATGAGCATGAGAAGACGCGCCTGCGGCCACCAGTCCGAGGACTGCGCCGAGGACGGTCACAAACAGCGTGGCGTTGTTGATTCTCAGCTTACTCATAAACGGCTCATTATTACGGCTTCAGCTAGTTGAAAGTTTCGTCAGGATGTCGGTCGCCTCCTTGCGCGGCATGGTGAAGTTTACCACGACCTGTTTGCCGTCGGCTGAAACTTTCGTGTTCTTGTAGATAATCTCTTCGGTCTGCCCCTTCTTGGCTATGCGCCCACCTATGAGCAGCAGCCCGTAGCCCTTGGCCTTTCTTGAAGCCAAGTCCGGCGAGTCCACTTCGGATGAAAGCTCGACTGTGACGTTTGTGTCTGTAAGTTTCACCGTCAGCCGTACCTTTTTAATGTCAGGCCCCAGGAACGAGAGAGCGCGGCTATCGCTCAGAGCCGAGAAGAATTCCTCGACGTAGGGCTTCAATTTCTCGTCGCCCGACCAGGCCACGATTTGCGCGTTTACAAGCTTTCCTTCCGGCCCGACCTCGCTCTCGGCGGTCATCTCTATGGACTTGTTAACATCGAACTCGTTCTTGTCCTTGGCCTCTTTGGTCTTCGCCAGCCAGTCCTTCAAAGGCCGCTTGTTGATGGCGTCCTCGTTGGGTCTAACGACACCATTTTTGGCAGCGATGTCGTCCAGTTTCTTATCCCGCTCCTCCTTGGTCATGTTCTCCGTAATGCCGGTCGCTGCGACCTCGTCAACGGGGCTGGCCTGCGGCGAAGGAGACGGCGAAGCAGAGGCCACGGCTTCTGCGGGCGTTGGCTTAACCTTGGGCTGTCGCGCGGGGCGCGGCGGCGGAGGCAGAGGCGGCAAAGGAACCGGCGTCGCGGTCGCTATGACCTGCGGCGCGAGAAGCGGGTCAACCGCAGGGTTGGCGAAATATCCCGGCGGGTATTCAAAAACGTCTTTGGGGTTAATCAGGACGGCGCGCTGGCCTATGATGGTTTTGTCGTAAGCCTCGTCAACATACTTTGCGCCGGAAAAGACGCTGGCGATGTTGAAGGCTTCTCGGAAGGCCGGAACGTAAAGCACTACGACGGCCAGCAGAAGGTGAAGGACGGCGGAGAATGCCGCCACGCGCCATATACCTTCCCACCAGGGCGACTTGTGTATCTCGTAATTCTGAAAAATCTCTGCCACTAGAGTTTTAGCCCCCGGCACACCTTGAAATTAAAAGCCCGCGCGCCGATTTTCTTAGACGCTGCCAGCCCGCCAATCGTTGCGAGCCTCGCTCACGATTCAAGGTTAACACCACTGACAAAGAAGACAAAAGGCAAAAGATAGAAGGCAAAAGTGAAGAAAGTGTAGCGGGTTTTCTTAAATTTCGGTTTCAACCGGATTTAGATTTTTGCCTTTTTACTTTCACCTTTTGTCTTTAGAATGACGGCATGGCCCGCAGGCGTGTTAACAATCGTCGCCCCGAGCGCGATGAAAAGCGACAGAATGAGCGCTCCGAAGGCGGTCGGCACAAGAGCGCAGACCGCCGCTCCAAATCTCCACGCGCGGAGCGTGCGGAGCCGCCAAGCACGCAGGGACGCGCGCGGGCTATGACGCGCGAACTGCGCCGTCTTCTTGAAGGCATAGGCCAACCTGCGCCCGCTCCGTTTAAGCCTGACCCCTTTCAACTGGAGGCGCTGGCCGCGCTCGAATACGAGGACGTTTTAGTGACCGCGCCGACGGGGAGCGGCAAGACCTGGATTGCGCGCGAAGAGATAAGACGCCTGCTGGCCGCAGGCCGCCGCGCTTGGTACACAAGCCCACTGAAGGCTCTGACCAACTCCAAGTACACGGAGTTCTCGGCAGAGTTCGGCGTTGAGCAGGTGGGAATCCTGACGGGCGACCGCAAAGAGAACGCCGACGCTCCGCTCATAGTAGGCACCACGGAAATCTACCGTAATCAACTCTTCGACTCTCTTCGTAGCGGCACCAACATTCGCGCAGACCTTGTCGTCCTGGACGAAGCGCACTACCTCGCGGACGAAGACCGAGGTCACGTCTGGGAAGAGGCGATTATCCTTTCGCCAAAGCGCATACGCCTCCTGCTGCTTTCCGCGACCATAGGGAACGCAGAAGAGTTCGCGGCCTGGATGGAAGAGGTGCGTGGGGTGCGCTGCGGAGTGGTGGCTCGTCCGGGCGCGCGTCCCGTCCCCTTGCGCGCAGCCTTTCTTTACCCGGACGGCGGTCTTGCTCCGCTCCTGGACGAGCGCGGCGGCTTGAATCCTGAAATTACACGGCTGATGGAGAGAGAAAGAACTGCGCGGCGTGAAAGAGACGAGCGCAGGCAGGGTGGCCGCACCTGGAGGTCTCGCAGAGGCGGGGGAGGAGGTGGCGCGCGTTGAAGCTCAGCATGCCTGAGATGCCGCCCGGTCAACTTCTGGCCGCGCTCGGAGAGTACAATCTGCTGCCCGCGATTATCTTTCTGCCCACGCGCCGTCGCTGCGACCAGGCAGCGTCGGAAGCCGCCATGACCCGCCGCGATGATAAAGCTGAAAGGCGCGACGCGCGCAGAGCGGTGCTCAGAAGCTTCATGGAGCAGCACCCCGAAGTGCGCGGCCATCGTCACTGGGACACAATCATTCGCGGCGGTGTGGCCGCTCATCACGCGGGCCACATCCCAGCATGGAAGCTGGTCATAGAACAGTTGATGAGCGCGGGGCTTCTAGATGCCATCTTCGCCACGGCTACCGTAGCGGCGGGCGTTGACTTTCCAGCACGCACTGTCGTCATCACCAACGTTGACCAGCGAACCGGAAGCGGCTGGCGAGCGCTGTCTGCATCGGAACTGCAACAGATGACGGGACGCGCTGGCCGCAGGGGACGCGACCGCGTCGGCTTCATAGTCGCCGCGCCCGGACTTCATCAAGACCCTGAGCGCATCGCTGCGCTTCTGGAAGCCCCGCCCGACCCGCTTCAAAGCCAGTTTCGCGCGACCTACTCCACTCTGCTCAACCTGCTGGACGCTTACCGCAGCTTCTCTCACGTCAGAGAGATTGCCGAGCGCAGCTTTGCTTACAGAGACACGGCGCGGCGCGTGACACGATTGGAGCGGGAGCGCGATGGGTATGAACGCGAGATTAAGCGAAAGCTGGGAGAGGCTGGTTGCAATCTTTCCGTAGAGATTGCGCGCGGGCTTGAGCGATTGGCGAGCGCGCGTCAACGACTGCTTGAGACACTGCCGCAGACGCGCGCAGAGATGCTCCTGGGCTGGCTCAATGATGTTGTAGTTCCCGGTCGCGTCGTCGGCGTAGGCCGCCAGGGCCGCCGCCTTGTGCTGGTGATGCGAAGGCGCAGCAGCGCTTTCGTAGGCATGCGCGAGGACGGGCGCGGAGTGAATCTGGCGCTCGACCGCGTGGGGCGCGTCTATGAAAACGGCTACCCGTTGGACGAGGAAGGAATCGAGCGCGCCTTCAGGGAAACGCACGAGGGCACGAACGCTGCTTTACAGGAGCCTCGGCTGCGCGAAGCTCGCTCGACGGAAGACGACGCGGTCACTATCCTCAACGACATGATTGACGCCATCGCGCCGCAGGGCTTGAATGAGACGGAGAAGACAGCTTGCGCCGATGCGCTCTGGTCTGTGATTGAGGATGCGGAAAATGTGGAGCGTGCCGAGCGCCGCATAGAAACTCTGCGGGCGCGAGTGTGGCAGCCCTTCGAACAACGTGCGCGAGTGCTTGCGGCCTTCGACTATCTTGATTTCGCGGGCGAGCGCGTGACCGAGCGCGGGCGTTGGCTCGCAGACCTTCACGTAGACCGCACGCTGCTGGTAGGCGAAGCGGTTCGCCGTGGTCTCTTCGATTCATTGGACGCGCCGCGCGCCGCAGGCTTGATGGCCGCCCTCGCGGCAGACGAAGACCGCGATTACGGCGAGCTTGAGTTGGACGACAAACTAATCAACACTCTGGCCCGCTTTGACGAAGTAGCCTATGCCGTCGCAACGGAAGAGTGGAAGCAAGGATTGGAGCCTGCGCCGGAGATAAATTTCTCAGCCGCCGCGACGGCCTCTCACTGGGCTACAGGATTGGACTGGGCGGATTTGGTTCAAGAGACGCGCGCAGAAGAGGGCGACCTGGTTCGCATGCTCTCGCGCACGGGCGAATCGCTGCTTCAAATCGCAGGTCTTCGTCACGCGCAAGCTGCTGCGGCCAGAAGCGCAGAGCGCGCGGCTGAGGCCATCCTGCGCGAGCCGGTAAGATAATAAATGCGAGACGGGCAGAGTGCAGAATGATGAATGAAAAGCAGAACCGCGCTCTTTACTTCTACATCCTGCATTCCGCCTTCTGCATTGTCCTGTGCATTGCTTGCACGTCTCCGAGCAGGGGAGGAAATGAAGAGAAGATGAAAGAGGTTGCTAAGGGCGGCGCAGTGATTTATTCGGCGCTAGGGGATTCCACTGGCGTCGGCGTCGGGGCAAGAGAGGGTGGCTACGTGGCGCGGCTCTTCGCGCGCATAAGGCGCGAGCGGCCCGACTCCAGTTTGACCAACGTGTGCGTGAGCGGGGCTACGACCGCAGACGTGCTGCGCTCTCAGATTGAGACGGCGCTCGCCGCGCGACCTACGCTCATCACGCTCGGCATAGGCATCAACGACGTGGGCCATCAGATGAACGTGGAGACGTTCACGCGAAATTATGAGACGATAATCAAGCGGCTCAAAGAAGCAAACGCGCCCATCGTCGTCACGAACATTCCAGACGTGAGCCTCGCGCCGGTTGTTCCGCCTGCCGCCCGCGAC
Organism: Pyrinomonadaceae bacterium; assembly: GCA_014534425.1. Taxonomy (GTDB): domain Bacteria; phylum Acidobacteriota; class Blastocatellia; order Pyrinomonadales; family Pyrinomonadaceae; genus JACVRN01. The sequence continues at coordinate 9,677 of JACVRN010000109.1, read as the reverse complement.
GAAGCCAGGCGACGCATCATGCTCTTTAACGAACGCATCAACGAGATTGCCTCGCGCTACAATCTGCTGCTCGTAGATGCTTTCAAGGCCACGCACGAGATTATCCCGTCGCACCCGGACTTCTTCTCCAACGACGGCTTTCATCCTTCGGACAAAGGCTACGAGTACTGGGCCGAAGAGATGTGGCCGACCGTGAAAAAGGCTATCGGGGAGTAGTAGGTTAATGTGGCAGTTGGGAGTAAAGCAGCTTGGATTTCACCACAGAGACACAGAGAGCACAAAGATAGCACAGAGGATTGAATCTTCTCTCTGTGCCCCCTCTGTGTCCTCTGCGCCTCTGTGGTGAATATCAATTAGCATCCCGCTCAACTTCAAAGGGAGATAAAGCCCCGTTTGGAATCTGCGCCTGAAACTCTCTTGATGAAAGAGGCGAGCCAGCGCCGAAGACTCCTGCGCGTGCTCGGCGTAGGCTTCGGGCTGGCCGTGATCATCGGCAACACCATAGGCGCAGGCATCCTTCGCACGCCGGGCGAGGTTGCCGCGCAGCTTCCGAACGTCTGGTTGTTCCTCGGCGTGTGGGTCGCGGGCGGACTCTACGCGCTTTTAGGCTCCATCAGCCTTGCGGAGTTGGGAGCGGCCATTCCGCGCTCCGGCGGCCAGTACGTTTTCGCTCATCGCGCTCTGGGGCCTTACGCCGGATTCGTGGTCGGCTGGAGCGACTGGCTCTCTACGTGCGGGTCTGTCGCTACGGTCTCAATCGTAGTTGGCGAGTACGCTGGCGCTCTTTATCCGGCGCTCGCGGGAAGAACGAGCGCGGTCGCGCTTTTTGTGGCCGTCAGCTTCGCCATCCTTCAGTGGCGAGGCGTCAGGTGGGGCAGCAGCGCGCAGAATTTGACCAGCATCCTGAAAGCCTTCGCCTTCATAGCGCTCGTCGCAGCCTGTTTCGCGCTCGGCGGCGATGGAATGAGTGCTGCCGGGTCGGAGTCCGCTATTCCGCGCGGGCTTCCGCTTCTGGCCGCGCTCGTCCTTGCTCTTCAGGCAGTCATCTACACGTACGACGGCTGGAACGGCGTGGTCTACTTTTCGGAAGAGGTCAGAGAGCCTGCGCGAGACATTCCGCGCTCGCTCTTTCTAGGCGTGCTCTCGATTATAGCCATCTATCTGCTGGTCAATCTGGCGCTCGTTTACGTCATGCCGGTCAGCGAGATTGCAGGCGACAAGCTGGCCGTGGGAACTGCGGCGCAGAAGATTTTCGGCGGCTACGGCGACACGGTTATACGAGTGCTGACCATCGTCTCCATGCTGAGCGCCATCAATGCTTATCACCTGATGGCTACGCGCGTGCTGTTTTCCATGAGTTGCGACCGCCTCTGCTCAAGCCGCGCCGACAGAGTCAACACGGGCGGCACTCCGACCATCGCGTTGCTGATAAGCGCGATGGTAGCCGTGCTCTTTATCCTGAGCGGGACGTTCGAGAAGGTGATAGCCATTCTGGCCTTCTTCTTCGTAGCCAACTACACCATCTCTTTCCTGAGCGTCTTCGTCCTGAGGTGGCGCGAGCCTGAACTCGCGCGGCCATATCGAGCCTGGGGCTATCCCTGGACGACGGGTCTTGCGCTCATGGGGTCAATAGCATTTCTTTGCGGGGCCGTGGCGAGCGACACGCGCAACAGCCTCTACGCCCTGCTGCTTTTAGCGGCGAGCTACCCTGCCTATCTTTTGTTAAGACGGCTATCACTAGATGAAAGATAACGAATACATTTTTGAAGAGAACCTCGCACGCGCCTACAGCTTGCCCTCGCGCTTCTACACGGAGCCGAGCGTGCTCGAAGAGGAGAAAATGAAAGTCTTCCAGCGCACATGGCAACTTGTAGGGCGCACGGAGCAGGTCAAAGAGGATGGGCAGTATTTCACCGCGACCGTAGGGGACGAGCCTGTGGTTGTCGTGCGCGGGATGGACGAGCGAGTGCGCGCCTTCTCGAACGTCTGCCGCCATCGCGCGGGGCCTGTGGCGGAAGGCTGTGGGACGCGCAAATCTTTTCGCTGCGGCTATCACGGCTGGTCTTACGCGCTGGACGGGCGGCTCATCAACACGCCTGAGTTCGACCGCGTTGAGAACTTCAGCCGCCAAGAGAACTGCCTGCCGGAATTCAGAGTCGAGGCGTGGGGGCCGCTTCTCTTCGTCAATCTGGACAAACTGGCTGCGCCACTTCATGAAACTTTGGAAGACATTCCACGTCGCGTCGGGCATCGTAATTTTGAAGCGATGCGGTTGGCCGCGCGCCGTGATTGGTTCGTCAACTGCAACTGGAAGGTCTACGTCGATAATTACCTGGAAGGCTATCACATTCCCATTGTTCACCCATCGCTCAACCGCGAGATTGATTACGAGCAATATCGCACGGAGACGAAGCGCTTCTATTCGATTCAGCACTCGCCCATCAGGCCGGATGGCGCAATCCATCTAAAGGTTGATGAAAAGAGTGGCGAGGACGAGGCGCAGTATTTCTGGATATTCCCTAACCTGATGCTCAACGTTTACCCTGACAACTACTCCACAAACATCATCGTGCCCATTGACGAGAAGCGCACGCTGACCGTCTTCGAGTGGTACTTTCTCAATCCCGAACTGGATGAAACAAGCGAGGCCGTGTGGCGCACGGTTGCCTTCAGCGACGAGATACAGCTTGAGGACATCAAAATCTGCGAGGCCGTGCAAAGGGGCTTGCGCTCTCAAACCTACAGGCAGGGACGCTACAGCGTGCGAAGAGAAAACGGCGTGCATCACTTTCATGGTCTGCTGGCTAAATTCTTTGCGCGGCCATAAAGGCGAGAGCTTTGCCGGGCTGCGCCGCAACGCGCGCCATGTGCTAAGATAATCGCGGCTGGAAGAAGCGGAGGTTTTATGGAAACAGAGAGAAATGAATCGCCGTATTGCACAGGGAATCCTGTGTGCGACGCTCTGCGTTTCGTGTGCGACGCCTCTTATGCAGTGCTGCCCGAAGACGTGGCGCATCGCGTGGGCGAGATGAAGAAGAATCTCCTAGGCTGCATGCGCTGGCTCGTGGATAAAAAGATAGAGTGGGTTGAGCAGCGCGTGGCGGGCGGCGACCGCTTGCGCGAAGAGTGGCGGCGTGGATCGGATGCGGAGGCGGCCACGACCACTGGCGGCGGCATCTAATTAAACTGTAGAGGTAGAAGGTAAAGATGGAAGTTCTCCTGGCGGACGAGTTTGGATTCTGCTTCGGCGTGGAGCGCGCCGTAGAGATGGTTGAAGACGCTCTGCAAGAAGGCGCGACTGTGCGCTCGCTTGGCGCGCTCATACATAACACGCAGGAGATGAAGCGGCTCGAAGCCGAAGGTGTCAGAACCATCAACGCGCCCGAAGAGGCAAGCCAGGACGTGACGGCTGTCATACGCGCGCACGGCGTCACGCCCATGGTTCAGCTTGAACTTGAATCACGCGCCGCTCGCGTCATAGACGCCACCTGTCCTTTCGTAACGAAGGTGCAGAAGCTGGCCGAGCGCGCAGCCGCGCAGGGACGCGACGTTGTCGTTGCAGGAAACCCCGACCACCCGGAAATGATAGGCGTGGTGGGCTACGCGCCCAACAACACTTACGTCGTGCGCGATGCGACGGAAGTCGCAAACCTCCCGCAGCTTCACGCGCCGATTGTGCTTTCGCAGACGACAATCAAGCTACAGACATTTCAGGAAGTGGCCGAGGCAGTTCGTGCTAAAGCCGACGCGGAGCCGCAGGTCATCAACACCATCTGCTCCGCCACGCGTGACCGTCAGGACGCCGCGCGTGCCCTGGCCGGACACGTAGACGCATTCTACATCATAGGCGGGCGTCATTCTTCAAACAGCGTCAAGCTTCTGGCCGTCTGCAAGGAGCAATGTGAGAAGAGCTTTCTGGTAGAAACTGCGGACGAGATTAATCCTGCCGACTTAGAGAACGTAGAGCGCGTCGGCGTCACCGCCGGAGCATCCACACCCAACTGGCTCATCAATCAGGTAGTCGAAAGACTGCGCGAGCTTGGCCGTGAGAAAGAAGCTGTCGTGGCCTGAAGATTAGAAACAAGATTCAGATAAGAGAAAGGGCTGGCGCGAAGTTGCTGCGCCAGCCCTTTCTGCTTGCAGACTTTCTCTAGCCTTTTTGCAGTTCCTATTCTTCGCTTTCGTTGTCCTGCACGCCCGTCAAAGGGTCTGCGTCCAGGATGGTGCTCATGCCTTCGTTCTCTTCACCGCTCGTAGGGGCGTCCGGTTCGTCCGCCTCGCCCTGCTCTTCCGTGCGCGAAGGCTCTGCCGCCAGGTCTTCGTTGGACGCGTGTCTTCCTGCCTCTTCAGATTTCATCTTCCTCGTTCTCGTCCACCTGATTGAGCGCGTTGACGACCTGACGCGCAAGCTCGGAATCGTACTCCGTGGCCTGTCTCTCCAGGGCGTCGCGCGCAATCTCTGCGTCAATGGGGTCGCTCAAGAGTTGCAGGAGCGTTGTGGTCTGCGATTGCGCCAGAGCTTCCTGCGCCAGAGCGCGCACCACAGGATGATTCGAGCGCGCAAGCTCACAAACCTCGCTCGGCGCAAAGCGCGTAGAGAGCGCGTCCGCAAGAGCGTCTATGCGCTTGAAGTCGCGCAGCCTGTAGGCGCGCACCGTCAGTTGCGTGAAAACCTCCGCCGACTGCGTCTGACTTTCCAGCACAGAGGCGGTCGCTTCGGCCATGCGGTTGAGGCCGCTAGACTGCTCCGTACTCATGGAAGCGCCCGTTTCCGCCACACGCTCGTCGAGCACGCTGAGCAGACGGCTCAACTCCCAGTCGGCACGTGCGTCGTAGCGCACAGCGCCCGTGCGCGTCGCGGGCTGCTGCAAGGCTGAGACTATGAGGCTGCGCGTCGTCGAGCGCAGACCTTCCCAGACGCTAGCCACCTGCGCTCCGAAATCTTCAATCATCACTCTCAATAAAATTTCTCCCGAAGCCCCGGCACAACCCTCTCGGCGGCCCAGGCTTTTCTCCACCGATGGTTCGTACTATAACGCGAAGGAGCACGAAAGGCGAACCTGAAATGCAGGGATGAGGGATGAAAGGGATTGATTCATTGATTCATTTGTTCATTGAATCAATTCTTCTTTAATTCGATGCCATTGTGAGTGTGCGCCGGATAACCGCAGCCCGGCTCCATGCGAATCAGAACCGTGCTGTCTCCAGTCTGCTCGTCACGCCGCAGGACATGCAGGAAAATCCCTTCATACCGCGTCGTACGCCACTCAATAGAAGAAAAGTCAAACATATAAGAGCAGCGAAAAGAAGAAGCCATCAGCCATCAGCTATCAGCACTCAGCAAGAAGAAGAGCTTGCTTTTGCTGAATGCTGACGGCTGATTGCTGATGGCTTCTTACTTACCACTGTGGTTGTGGTCTATGATTTTGATGATGTTGGTGAATGGTATTTTGACGATTTCGCCGTCGGCGCGCTCCATTTTGACGCTCGGCGTGGTGAGCGCCTGCGTGGTCTTCATGCTGCGGACTATGCCGCGCACACGGCTGCCGTTATCCGTGACTATCTCAACGTTATCCTTACCGTAGAGCGGTTGTAGCGCCGCAAGGGCTTTTGTAACTTCCACAATCGTTGGTTTCCTGTTTTCGGACTTGTAGCTTTTGTATACTCAGGTTGATGTCTCAAATGCGCGCTCTGTTGCCAGAGAAGAGGCACGGGAACCCCTCCGGCCTGATCAAGCACGAATTATGCCGCCCTTCGGCTCTAATGTTCTTTTCGGCCTCTTGAGAGTACAATAAATCCGAATTAAGGGCTACCGTCGTGGACTTTCAGGGCGTGCGCCGAGGCTTTCCGCGCTTCCCGCAGGTCTTCGATGCAACAGGAACGCTCCAAATGACGTACTAGGTTTCGTCAGGAGAGCGGCCTCCGTACGAAAGCGGCAAGGCTTCCGAACGGCAAATCTCGAAAAGAATAAAAATCATGCAACCAGAATCACCTCAGACCAACTCTGCCGAATTTGAGAACACGCAGTGTCCTAACTGTCAGGCCATGCTGCCGCGCGGGATGCGTTTTTGCCGCGCCTGCGGTTATCGCTTGGGCGAAGGACTGGAAGAATACGTAGAGACTGTGAGGCTCAAGCCGCGCGTGAGCGGCGATGTGCCGCCTGCCTCCGCGACCGGCGAAGCCGCGAAAGGTCAGATGACCAGCCCCTTTCAACCTCAGGGCTTCGGCGCGATGGCCCCGAAGGCCCCTTTCTTTAAGCCTTCAAAATTGAGTTGCGGTCGTGGCAAACGCAAGGGCAACTGGATGCTCTGGATGATAATTGCAATCGTGGTCATCTCTGTCACAGGCGGCGGACTGCTGACGCCCTTCGCGTTGAAAAAGCGTCCTCCCGGCTCTGTCTCTACCGCGTCGAAGAAGTCTTACTTCGGCGTGGAGGGTTTCAGGAGCATGGACGGCGGCGCTTTCATTGATTACGCTCACCCGCCGGGCGGGCCTGCGGATAAGGCTGGGCTTGTCGGCGGCGATGTCGTCATAAACTTCGACGGGCAGCCCGTAAAAAGCGAGAGCGACATTGTAAGGCTTCTCGGCGCAACGCCCGTGGGAAAGACCGTCGACGTGGTCTACCTTCGTGACGGTCAGACGCGCACCACCAAGCTGACGACCATCTCCAGAGATGAGTACGAGACCCTGGATGAAGCGTTTGATAATAAGACCAAGGGCTACCTGAAGGAAGGCACTGACATTGACCGCGTGATAGTGCCGGGCATGAACATCTACGGCGTGCGCTTGAACCGCATAGGCAAGAGCGGCCCTGCGGACATAGCCGGAATCAAGGACGGCGACATAGTCATACAGTTCGGTGATGTTCCTACGCGCACGCGCCGCGAGCTTGAAAGAAGAATAGAGCGCGCAGAACCTTACAGCACTGTGACGGTGGTTGTGATACGCGACGGCCAGCGTCTAGAGATTCCGGTCAAGGTGGGCCTGGAGCCTTAAGCTCTGTTTGAGTATTCGCGCAGGCGTGCTTCCATCTCGCGGCGCAACTCCTCGCGCTCTTCTTCCGGCTCGTCCGGCTCGAAAGTTTCGAAGAGCGCGTAGGGTGTCTCGGCCACTAGCCTCAACTCCCAGGCTTCGCGCCCCGCGTGTGAAGGGCGGGCAAACCACAGTGCATCAATCTCGGCTTCCTCTACGGGCGCGCCTTCGAAAATCGTCATCGCGTCCCCGATTTCAGCGCGCGTAGAGGCGCGCATGAGCACGCGCCGCAAAGCCCATTGATGCTTTCGATAATTGGCGATTATCTCTGTGAACTGCCCGCCTCGTTCCATCTCTCTCTCTTGTAGCCCGCGCGCGTTACTTGTTGGCGTTGCCCGTCGAGTTGCCGCTTGAAGTCCCTGTGTTACTGCCCCCGCGCAACATCTCGTCAAAGGCTATCTTCCAATCGCCGTCTTCTTTGACGAAGATAACCGTCTCCCAGGAGTTTGTCTTTTCGTTCTTGGCTTCGAGCGTGGCCCTCTCGCCGTCTATCTTTTCGTTTCGAGTATCGGGCATCTTGTCCGAGCCTGCGTTGGTCATGTTGGCAAGGCCCGTCTGTAGAGCTTCGTCCAGAGTTTGCGGCGGGCTTTTCAACTTCGCAAACTTCTCGAACATCTCCAGCGTGCCCTTCGAGAGCGTCTTCTTCAGGGCCGCAGCATCCTTCTTCTGCAACGCTTCAAAGTAGGCTTTCAGCGTCGCGGTCGGTGACGAGCCTGCACGGTTGCAGGCGATGCTTGTGACGCTCAGGACGAGCGCAAAGGCTGCGACGACGATTAATTTACTCAGCTTCATTTCTTCTCCTCGAACTATATTGAAAGGGCAGCCGAGTATACATCAAATCCCTTCTTCTTGTTGACCGAGCGGGCGGGCGAACTTTATGATTCGTTTGTGAGGCGGCTTCGGTTTGAATTCCGAGCGCCTGCGAATGAGTTATCACCCTGGAGTGCCTGCCGGCGGATACTGCTCGAAGCGCTTTTCATGTTAAGAGACGAAAACCCGAAGCCCCTGTCGAAGCCATCGCGTCGCAGAGTCGCGCGCCTGCGATACGGCTTCATGCTGCTGTGCTCGCTTGCTCTGGCATTGAGCGCGGCGTGGCTCATCACAAGCTGGGCGCAATCCAGAACCGGAAACGAGCAGACGCGGCAACGCCGCACCACAGAGCCGCTTGAGCAACCTTCAGCGCCTTCCGCCGCGAACAAGAGTAACCAGATGAGCGAAGAGAGCGAAGATAAGAACGAAAGAGAGAAGCCCGTGGGCTTTTACAAAGCCCTTGAGAGAGCGTTGAAGGAGCGCGGCCTCAGACTGGAAGAGGTTTGCGACCGCACAGACCCCGTGGGACGCCGCATACTCGAAGACTACGGCGCTGTCTTTGTCGCTTCGAGCGAGATACTGCCGCCGCCCGTCTGCATCTTCCAGACGGAGGCCGATGTCGTAAGCTTTCAAACTGAAGCGAAGTTCAAAGCAGCCGTCATTGGCGGCGCACGCATAGAGCTTCAACCGGCGGCTATGGATGCTCTACAGGCTGCGCGCGAAGAGGCAAGGCGCGAGGGTTTGGACATCACTCCGCGAGGCGGGACGGAAGCCGCCAGGCGCAGCTATCAGGACACGGTTCGCCTCTGGAACACTCGCTTTCTTCCGGCGCTCTCCTACTGGATGAAGCGCGGGCGTCTGACCAAAGAGCAGGTCGCGCGCCTGAAGAGTCTTTCGCTGACGGATCAGGTGCGAGAGGTGCTTGAACTCGAAGAACAGGGCATCTACTTCAGCAAGGACTTTTCGAAATCCATACTCTACTCCATAGCCGCGCCCGGAACCTCTCAGCACATAATGATGCTGGCGCTGGACGTAGACCAATTCTTGGACGCGCGCGTGCGCCGCATACTGGCCCGCCATGGCTGGTTTCAAACCGTCAAGAGCGACCTGCCTCACTTCACTTACCTTGGCCTGGACGAAAAGGAGTTGCCTTCGCGCGGGCTTCGACAGGTCACAAGCGGCTCACAGCTTTTCTGGATTCCCAACGTTCAATGATTCAAAGCTGATGCTCGTCTGTGCACGCTGCGGCAAAGAGAATGCTGATGAAGCGCGCTCCTGCTTGAACTGCGGGGCGCGCTTCGGCGGACAGGACGAGAGCGCGCCCTTTTTAACGGTTGACGAGAGAAGAGCGCCGCCGCTTGTAGAAGTTGCAGGGACGAAAGACGAGCTTGAAATAGTAGCTACGCCCCGCCTGTTCGCCGGAGTGGGAGAAAGGCGCGACCCTCTGCTGGTGCTGATACTGGGTTTCGTGACCTGTTACATTTACCTCTTCTACTGGTGGTACGCGACCGCCGCAGATATTAAGCGCGCCACCGGACGCCAAGATATTTATCCGCAGATTGAAGTCCTCCTGAACATTCTGACCTGCGGCCTCTACACCATCTATCTCAGCTACAAATACCCCAAGCTCATACTGGAGATGCAAGAGAAGGCCCACGTCATACGCAACGACACATCCCTGATGTCCGTGCTTCTGAGCCTCTTCAGCCTAGGCCCCATAGCCTGCTACGTTATCCAAAAGGATTTGAATAGAATCTGGGAGACGATAGAGTCTAGAGAGTCCTGAGAGTCTAGAGAGTAAAAGAATCTAGTTGACTCTCTAGACTCTCCAGACT
>JACVRN010000072.1 GCA_014534425.1 Pyrinomonadaceae bacterium | reverse complement strand
GATTATGCCCGCGCCGCGCGCCACCAACGCGCCGCAGACGGAGGTCTTGCCCGCCACACAAGCCTCGCCTACGGGCGAGCCAAGCGTTCAATCGTTGCCGCAGAGAAGAACGCCCTGGTTTGTTTACGCCTTAATCGCGCTGCTGTCCGTCCTGATAGGCGGAGGCGCTATGGCCTTGCTTAAGTCGAGCAGCCAACGGGATTCTGTAAGCCCTGCAGCCCCGTTAATCTCCAACACCGGCGGCAACGAAAACAAACAAGCCGGTGTGGCTCAGAACCAGGTGGCCTCGAATTCCGCCGCCAGCACGCAAGCGACTTCTTCTCCTTCTCCGGCCAACCCGGCCCCGACGCCGCAACTGGTAGGCACATGGCAAGGCAACTTTACCGAAGCAAACTACAAGTTTCAGATAACTGTCACATTCACTCCTGACGGCAAGTCGAAAATCGTCCAGAAGGATTCGAGCGGACGAACATACAAATTGTCAGGGACGTGGCGACTTGACAACGGTCTGATTTACGAGACCTTCTCTAACGGGACTTCCGCCAAAGGCTCGATTGAGTGGATTGACATAGATACTTACGACTTAACGATAATAGATAACGGCGAGCCTATAGATACCGGGCGAAAGCGCCGTTACCACCGCATAGGCCCCGCGCAGTAACCGCCTCGAAATGCTTGAGCCGGAGAGCGGAACAGAGCCAATTTTGAGGGGAACGGGGGCGTATGTGAAGGGCACGACCAAGTCGTGGACGAGAGACGGCGCGGCGTTCCCGTCAACGAGCCGACATCAAGGGGCACGCGCCGACATTTATCGTCCCCGCCGCCACCGGGGACGATAAATGTCGCGGCGTTGCCTGGCACGGCAGGGCGTTCCCTGGCACGGCTATCTCGTGCCCTGAGAGGAGCTTAGCGTTCCTGGGGAGGAAGACGGCGTTCCTGTTTCCACCAGGGAAGTGCCTTAACACCAATTAATTATTGCCTTTAACGTCGCGCCGGTGATAGCATCTCGTTGCAGAGATTCGCAAAACTCAATCTTCTTAATCTGAACCTCGCAGCAGCTTCACTTTCACGTCTTTAACGCCGTGACACTCGGCAGAAAGGAACCTCAAGATGGCTGACTACATTCCCAGACCCGACGCTGAATTCAACAACTGGCAGGCTAACTTCATCAGCTACCTCAACTCGCACATGGCTGAATTGGGACTATCGGCGGCAGATTTATCGCTCCTGACGGCTGCTCAACTCCAATGGGCGAATACTTTTTCGGCGCTCTTGGCAACACAGGCTGCCGCCAACGCAGCGATTCAGAATAAAAACAACGCGCGCGACTCATTCGAGACGGCATTGCGCTCTATGGTGCGCCGCATGCAAGGGCTACCAACGGTCACAGAGGCCATGCGGGCAGAGATGAATATCAGCCTGCGCGAGACAACGCGCGCTGCCGCCGGAGTTCCCACGACACGCCCGGTTGCCAGCGTAGATACCAGTCAACGCCTGCGCCACACTATAAACTTCGTGGATGAAGCTACGCCGACGAAACGCTCCAAGCCTGACGGAGTAATGGGCTGCGAAATCCGGGTCAAAGTAGGAGGCGACGCTCCCGCCGGCCCGACCGGACTTCAGTTTCTAGGCATAGATACCCGCACGCCCTACACATCAGAATATGAAGGTGAAGACGCAGGCAAAATAGCGCACTACATGCTGCGCTGGGTCAATACGCGAGGCGAACAAGGCCCCTGGAGTCAGACCGTCAGCGCCACCATAGGCGGATAAAGATAACTGTAGGGGCAGAAGACAAGTCCCGACAGTCACACAGCATCGTAGCGCTTCAATTTTCTGTAGAGCGTGGAGAGGTCTATGCCGAGGATGTTGGCGGCGCGTGCCTTGTCCTGATTGACGGCGGCGAGGGTTTCGAAGATATAGCGGCGCTCGACTTCGGCCAGCGTGGGGCGGAGTCCGTCCGGGTCGCGTATGGGTATCTGGCCGAGGGCCGCATCCGATTCGCGGACGCGCGGCGGAAGACTCTCAAGGTCAATCTCGTCGCCGCTCAGGGTAAAGGCGCGCTCGATTGCGTTCTGTAGCTCGCGCACGTTGCCGGGCCAGGAGTAGTTTATGAGCGCAGACATGGCCGCAGGCGCAATCGGCTTTTCGACGGCGGCTTGCGCGTGGGCCGTGCGCGAGATAAAGCTACGCACAAGGAGCGGGATGTCTTCGCGCCGCTCTCTGAGGGGCGGCAGGTGAATCTCTATCACGTTGAGGCGATAGAAGAGGTCTTCGCGGAAGCGCCCTTCGGTCACTTCCCTTTCGAGGTCTCGGTTCGTGGCGCAGATGATGCGCGCGTCGAACTGAACGGGCGCGCTTGAGCCGAGCGGCGTCACCTCGTGCTCTTGCAGCGCACGCAGGAGGCGCACCTGCATGGCCGGTGTTATCTCCGCCACTTCGTCTAGAAAGACTGTGCCGCCGTCGCCCGAGCGAAAGAGGCCGGGCTTGTTTGCGACCGCGCCCGTGAAAGCGCCTTTAGTGTGGCCGAAGAGTTCGGATTCGAGCAAGCCTTCGGGCAGCGCGCCGCAGTTGACGGCTACAAAGGGACGCTCCGAGCGCGGGCTGTTGTGATGAATGGCCCGCGCGATTAATTCCTTGCCCGTGCCTGACTCGCCTTCAATGAGGATGTTGGTGTTGGTGCCCGCGACCTTCTCCACCAGCCGGAAGACGGATTGCAGGGCGGGGCTTGTGCCAATGATTTCAGAGAAGCTGTAGCGACGGTCAAGCTCGCGGCGCAGAGCGCGGTTCTCGCGGAAAAGATCACGCTGGCGCAGGGCGTTCTTGACAGATTGCAGCAGGTCTTCATTGACGAAAGGCTTGGTGATGTAATCGTAAGCGCCTTTCCTGAGCGCCGCGACCGCCGAATCCACGGACGAGTAAGCGGTCATCACAAGGACAAGCGCGTCAGGGTCTATGTCCTTGATGCGGTCAAGGAGCATCAGGCCGTCCATGCCAACCATGCGTATGTCCGTCAAGGTCAGCGCGACATCCTCTGCGGCAAAGCGCTCCAGAGCCTCTTCCGCACTCTGAACCGCGACCGCGCGATAGCCCGCGCCCTCCAGCAGCCGCACCAGAATCGCGCGCATCAACTCTTCATCTTCAGCAACAAGTATGAGTGGTGTATTCATCTTTACTGTAGAGGCAAGGACAACTCCTCTGCCCCTCTTTTAATTTAAGTAAGACACGGGCAGAGGACTTATCCCTGCCCCTACGATTTTAGCCCGTCAGCAGGCGCACGCGAACAATCGTGCCGCGACCGTTGTTCGGCATGACTTCTATGCGGCCTCCGTGCGCGGTGACGATGCGGTATGAGACGGCCAGCCCAAGGCCCGTGCCTGCGCCAGCAGGCTTCGTGGTAAAGAAGGGATCAAAGATGTGCGCGGCGTGTTCGGGCGCAACGCCCGCGCCCGTGTCGCTGATTTCAACCAGCATCTCTTCCGCTTCCATGTCATAGCGCGTGTGAACGTCAAGGCGTCCGCCGTCGGGCATGGCGTCGCGCGCATTCAGGAGTATGTTTAGAAAGACCTGTTGAAGCTGGTTCGCGTCCGCGAGTATGAGCGGAGCGCCCGCGTCAAAACTCTTATTGACACGAAGATTCTGAAACGCCTTGTCGAAACTGGCAAGGCGCAGGCTGGCTTCTACTACATCGTTAATGTCCAATGGCGTGCGCTCAGGAGGTCGCGTGCGCGCAAACTCCATCATCTCGCGCAAGACCTGCGTGATGCGCTCAATCTGCGTGTAGATGAGGCGCAGTTGCTCGTTCGTCTCGGGGTCGTGCTCGCGCGCCTGTAGTATCTGTATGAGCGAAGAGATGGAGGCGAGCGGGTTGTTGACTTCGTGCGCGACTCCTGCGGCAAGGGTTCCTGCGGCGGCCAACTTTTCGGCGCGTATCAGGTGCTCGTTCAACTCCCGCAGGCGCTCTATGTCCGAAGCCATCTTGCGGCTCATCTCGTTGAAGGAAGCGGCCAGGAGTCCCATCTCGTCGTTGCTGTGAAGGTCAACTTCCGTCCCGTAAGCGCCTCCGGCGACTTCGACCGCGCATTCCGTCAGGCGGCGCACGGGGCGAGAGATAGTGCGTATGATGAGAGCCACGAGCAACAGGTTCGGGACGAGCGCGGCGATGACGCTGAAGACAAGATAACGCCGCCAGGCATCTGTGGTCGGCCCCGCGCCGAAACTCCACCACACGATGGGGACTTGCAGAAGCGCGAAACTCAGGACGGCGACGAGGGCTATTGAGAGCGCGACCTTGTAGGCTACTGGAAAGAGACGAAACTGATCCAGTGCGGACTGTAGCGAGAAGAGCTTGAAGTTAGAGATGGCGTAGGCGTAAACCAGAACTCCAGGCAGGACGAAAATCGCTCCCGCTTCCAGAAACGTGTTGACGCCCATCAGTGGCAACGCCACGCAGGCTGTGGTCGTCAGCGTCGCCGTCAAAATCAGCGCCCAGAGAATAGCACCTAACTGCTTTCCCCAAAGCTGGCCGCGATAGCGCCTGTACTTTCTGTAAAGCACGCTCAAGCCGCAGCCGAAAAGCCCGTACAGGTATAATCCAAAAGCATAGGCGAGCGGCGTCAGGTGAATCGTGAATCGCCCGCCCCTCAAACGCGCGTCCGTCCACATCCAGCCGAAGATGGCCGCCGGAACCAGCACCGCTCCGGGCGCGAAAAGAACTGCGGCCCGCTTTAAAGGAACGGGCCTGTCTTCGGGAAAGACCCAGGCGAAGATGAGCAGCGCGTATTGCAGCAGCAGAGAGATGATAAAACTAGCGCTGGCCCACCAAGAAGCCGCGCCGTCTTCCGGGAATCCCCAGAACGTTATGTCCTTAATCGTCCAGATGGCAAGGCAGGCCAGGAAGGCCGCGAACGTCTGGTGCGTGCGGCTGCGCGGCGCGGCTACGAAAACATAAAAGCCGAGCAGCACCAGCAGAAAGAGCGCAACCAGAAGCAGGACGAGCAGCATAAGAGAGTAAGCGAGTGAGCCAGCCCGGACTTAAAGCGAGTCGAACAGCTTTTCCTTTTACTGCTCACAGCCGCGCTGCCCGGCTCGCTCAGTTTCCCAGTCCTAAAATCAGGGCAGAGATTAAAACAGTTGCGCCCGTGGCGAGCGGCCAGAAATGGCGCGCGTCAATCATACCACCGCGCGAGTTGAGCCTGTGAAGCGGCGCAAACATTGTGAAGGCCAGCGTGCCTACAACTATGGCGCAGATGGCTCCGAAGATTGCGCCTATGCCGAAGAAGATAAGACCTCCAGCGAAGCCCGTGACGGCTCCCCAGCCAGCGCCTAAGAGCGGAATCAGAACCATCATCAAATCCCACCTGTCCCGCTCAGCGCTCTCGACCGCGCCGCTCAGCGCCTTGCCCATGACGTATCCGACCCAGGCGCAGATAACGTTCATCCCAAGGCAGGCCAGGAAAAGCAGCGCGCCCTGCATAGGCCCGGATAACCCGTAGCCGAATATCTTACTGAAGATGGCTGCGGGCGGGAAAATGCCGAGCAGCAGGCCGAAGAGCGCAAACGACTGCCGCGTACTCAGAGGGTGACGCATCAGTAGAACCTCCTCCTCTTCTGTCAGGTTGCGAAACATCCTGCGACGGCGCTCTGCCTGCGCGTTGACCGCCAGCAGCCAGTTCAGCCTTGCGTGAACGTCGTTGCCCTCAGGGGGTCTTTCGAGATTAAGTGTGGTGCGTGTTCCGTACATTTTTCTACTCCGAAGGCGCGCTTCGTAGCCGCCTCGTTCGTTTCGCGCAGACGCCGCAGGGTCAAACATTCGGCATCCGTTAACTGAGCGGCGCACCGAGCCGCGCTCTCGTCCTCAACGAGCGAGAATAAAGCGGTCGCTCGCAGGTAAACCTCCAGGCGAGCCTCGGAAATCTTTCGTCGCGCGGCCCTAGCATCTTCAACATATGAAAGAGAGCCGTCTTCATGCGCTCTAAGCTCCGCCAGCTTTCCCAGCAGGCGCGTGCGCTCCATGTGGTAATGCGCCCTCAAGCGCGAGACGTTGCGACGATGAACACAGCGCGCGGCAATCAACAGGTCAAGCCCACGCCGCCCACTGACGCGCGCAAGCTCCGATTCATAGGCTTCGGGTGTTGCCTGCTCGTCTGCATCTTCCAACATCCCTTTCAACCCCACATACTGCTCCGCGCCCTCCCTTATGACATAGAGCGCCTGCTCCAAAGTCTCTTCCACGGTCACACGGGACGCGCGCAAAGCCTCAAGCATCCTGTTAACCGAGTTGATAAGGTTGCGCTTGGCATCTTCAACGCGGGCGCGTACAGCGTCGGCTTGCGCGTCTTCGGTCGGGCCGTCATCACAGGCATGACGCAGGCGCTTTGAAAGAATTGCAGCCGCCGCTAGAGGCCAGAGAAGCGCAGCCGCTATCCCTTCGGCAATTGCACGGCTGCGGCTCTTCGCGCTGCCCAGCGCGTGCAGATAGCGGCTGACGCCAAAAGAAGCGCCAGCAGCCAGATAGATTGTCACGGGTTCGCTCATTCGCATGACGCTTTAATGAGGGGCAATGCTTATGCCAGCTTTAACCCGCGACTGCCTTGCTCACAGAGAGCGCGATTCTTTTACTTGCAGAGAAAGCAGTTAAGCTTCCGAAGTGTTCAAGCCCCGGCGCGTGCTAAGGTCGTGAGACGAAGCCTCGTGCTTTGCAAAGCGCGAGCATGACCGGCTCACGCTTGGCATTCTGCAAACTCTGAGACAAGAGATAAGCCGTCTTGCGGATTTTGGAATTGGCCCAGTGAATTATCTTGCGTACTCGAAATAATACGTGGATGAACGAAAATGTATGCAATAAAGCCATACCCGCCGTGCAGCAATCATGGCGCGTTAAGTGTGCTGAATAGTTTCATAGAAGCGGGCAGAGTGGCGGCTGCGGGAGAAATTTATTTAGTGGCGGCGCAAGAAAACCTGCGGCTTTCGTTCAAAAAAGCGTGTGAAGTCTGAGGTAAAAATCCTTCGACTAAAAACCGGACGAAAGCATCTAAACAAGTGAACCGGATTTAGGCAAATCAAACTCTCTCAAATCGTCAATGCGCTGTGGCCCCAGGCTTGCAAGAGAACAGAGGCGGAAGCAGAGCAGCTTCCGATTCGTAAACAAAAACTGAACTCTAGGAGTTCGGTACACGTTTTAGAGAGTGAATCCGAGAGCAAACAAGCAATCATTCAGACTGGAAGTAACAGGTCATCATGACAAAGAAAGCCCCGATAAAAATCATCAAACGCAACCAGCGAAGCCGTGCGGAAGAGAGCGGCGAAACTAAAAACGCAAACAAGAAGAGCGCGCAGGAAGCAGCGCGCGAGATGGTCTCGACCGTGAGCAACTGGGTCAACGAGTTCCAGCAGAAGCGTCGCGCCGAGACGACGAAAGCCATCAAGACGCTCTTCCCGGAGCCGCCACAGCCGAGCGAAGCGTAAAGCCAAAGATGCCACACCTGTGGCGGAAAGGCTCCGCCGTAGGCCGTGGATTAATTGAAACGGCGTCAACTCAAAAAAGCTACCTAAGATGAAAGGGCGACTCGCAAAGAGGTCGCCCTTTTCATTCTCGCTGTTGACAGAGCAACGCGGCTGAGCTTAGCATTCATGCCAATCCTCGCCATCCCGGAAAGAGATGGAACCCAATGAAAAAATCGGAGCGTAAATCCTCAAAGTCTAAAGCGGAGCGGCCCGTCTTCAGCGCGATACGAAAACCGCAAGCGCCGCCGGGCCATCCCTTGAGCCAGGCCAAGCCGGAAGAGCGAGCGCATCCCGCAGGGCGCAAGGCCAAGCACAAACAGCGCGACGGCGCAGACCTCGGAGACGAATGAATCTTTTGAAGACTGCTTGAAACAAACGATGCCGGAAGATAACTCACAGATGGAAGTTGCGCGTGCCTTCATAGCCAAGTCACGCTCGCTTCTGATGACAGAATACCTGCCGAAGATAGAGCGTTGCGTGGAGAAGATCTCGGACGAAGATGTCTGGGGGCGCAGGGGCGAGCAGTCCAACAGCATAGGCAACCTGATACTGCATCTTTCGGGCAACGCGCGACAGTGGATTGTGAGCGGCATAGGCGGCGCACCCGACACGCGCGCACGACAGAGCGAGTTCGACCAGCGCTCGCTGATTCCACGAGCAGAGTTGATGGCTCGTCTCAACGAGACTCTTCAAGAGGTTGATGCAGTGCTTTCAAACCTTCAGCCCGACAGGGTGCTTGAGCGCCGCATCTTTCAAGGGACAGAGGAAACCATAATCGATGCCGTCTTTCACGTCGTTGAACATTTCTCCATGCACACGGGCCAGATAATCCTGCTCACAAAGATGCTCTCTGAAAGCGACCTGCGCTTCTATGATTTTTCAAGCGGCGTGCCGCGCGCAGACTGGCGCAGGCCGGAATAATTCCGAAGGCGAAGATAAAAAGAATCTCTTACTGAAGCGTACGTGTCCACCGCTTCAGTAAGAGATTCTTTCTTAGCGCTTAAATTTTCGGGCGCGGATTCCTGGCTCGCCTCACGATTAATGGTCGTTGTCGTTAGACATGTTCATGTTGGACATGTCCCCACTGTTGCCCGAAGAAGAACTGCTAGAGCTACTGCCTCCGGTGACGTTGAAGGTGACGGACTTCTTGTCCTTCTCTTCACCCTGTTCGTTGACCATGACGACTTCGGCTTTGTACTTGCCGTTGGGCCAGCCCTGCCCGCCCCATGTGTACCAGAAGGTCGCGGTGCCTGCGCCCGGAAGCTCGATTGTCTTCTCGGAGTCAGGAATCTTGTCGCCGCTCTTCTGTCCCTGAACGTCGTCGAAGTAGAGCGTGCATTTCACCTTCCATTTGTCGGAAGTGTTGGAGAGCGTGGCTACAATGTAGACCTTGTCTTTCGGGCCGAAGGTCGCGGTGTCGGTCGTCGCCTTTTCATCTTTGCCGACCTTAACGCTGCTGATGTTGGCCGTTGAGAAGTTGAAGTTACAAGCGAGCGCGGCGGCTAGGACGAGACCGAGGCCGAGCGCCAGATTCCATCTTTTGGTTCGCATTCTAGGGATGTTCCTCCTGTTTGCCTGACAACGTCAGGCTGTCAATCAACTAAAGCTTGAAGGGAAAAGTTCGCAAGCAATCGGCGTCTTGCGGCTGCTCTCGACCTGTGATACACGCGAGGGCATTAGTCTTTTATCAATTTGAGCTTTTAAGCCTAATCAAAGAGATAAGTAAGGCTTTCACAACTCCTGCTTCCAGAGCTATTGAAAGCTCTGGAAGCAGGGATTGAAACTTTCGTGCTGAGGCAATCTACGCGGGTTGCACCCGATTTGTAAACCCCTTTTAGCGCCAATCGCCCACGAGGACGAAGGGTGCCCAGTAAAACGGGGCTGCATATTTCTTACCGTTTATCATGTCCACCTGCGCTTGGCGCATGGCAGAGGCGGCAGGCGTGCCCTGGCCTGTCAACATGCGCTTGTAAAAGCCCGTCATCAGGTCAGCCGTGGAACGATCTGCGACAGACCACAGGCTGACGCCCACGGTCGGCGCTCCCGCGTACATGAAGGCGCGCGTCAAACCAATCACGCCCTCGCCCTTCTTCTCTTTGCCTAGACCCGTTTCGCAAGCCGAAAGCATGACGAGCGGCGAGCCTAAGTTGAGATTGAAGATTTCATCTGTGCGTAGGAAGCCGTCGCCGCTCTTGTTGCCGACGAGCGAAAGAACAAGGCCGGTGAACTGCGGGCGCTCTGCGTTCAGGAGTCCGTGCGTGGCTATGTGAACGACGCGATAGTTTCTGAGGTCTTTGGTCGAAACGTTCGCTTCGTTCGCGTTGAGGTCAAGCCAGGTTTCGGCTGTGCCGCCGGAGGTTTTGACTATCTGGCCTATCTGCTCTGCCTCTGTGCGCGTGCCCATCAGGCGAGCCAGGGGCAGGCCAGCACCGGCAGCGCCCGAAGCCTGAGGCGCTTCGCCCGCCACGTCCTTAATCGCGCTGGATAGTCCAAGCCCGCGAGTGTCGCCGCTCGTCGTTGCTGTGGCAGCAGCGCCTCGCGCACGCGGGTCGTTGGAATTGAAAACGGGGTCTGCCACCAGCAGCATGCCTTTGCCCGCAGCAGGCTTGGACTGCTTTCTGATAACGCTGATGACGGAAGCCGATGGCGCGTAAACTATCTCGTTGGTCTTGACCAGATAAGGAAGCGCCGAATAATCAGCGCCGCCCGAAGCCGAGACCAGCGCTTCGAACGGAACGTAATTGAGCGAGCCGTCCGCTACGACCAGGATTCTCTTGTCGCCTATGTCTTTCGCGGCAGGCTCTACAGCCGTTTTGTAGAGCGCGTTGGATGCGTTCGCAAACGCGGTGACGGCGGCGTTGTCCGCCGGAGCAGCCGAAAGTCCCAGGCCACGCGTCTGACCGCTTGCCACGTCCGCGCCGACTAGACGCGTGCGAAGCTTCGCTGGAACAAGCTGCGCGCGAAGGTCTATGGCCTGCTGGTCAACAGTTGAGCGCGCGGGCAGCTTGTAGAGAGAAACGCCGCCTTGAGTCACTACCCACAGATAAGAGCTTTGCTGCCCAAGGCTGTACTCAAGAAGCACTGTCTTGTCGTCAAGCACCTGGCTCTGCACGTCCGCCAAGGAAAGCGGCGCGGGCTGCGTAAGACTTGCGTAACGCGGGCTGGCCGCGCGAATCTGATTCTCTATGCTGTCATATTCGGTCTGAAGCTTATCGAGTTCGGCTTCGAGGTCGGCGTTCGATTTCTTCTGCTCGTCCTGCGAGAGGCTTGCGCCCGTCAAGACCTGTGCAATCTCCTGCTGCCGGTCTAGATTGTCCTGCTTGCGTTTCAGCAACTCCGCAGGCACGCCTTCCGTGATGTTCGCGCCCGTCTCGCCAAGCATGTCCAGCAGAGAGCGTGCGCGCGACTGCTCCGTAATCTTAAAAGCTTCGGCTGCGTCCGTTAAAGCAGCGCCGGAGAGCGCGCCGCCCGCAGGCTGAGCCATCAAAGCGCGCTCGGCAAGAGCGCCCGCCGCTTCGTCAAACACGTCCTTCGTCGTGGCAAGGAAAGTCGTGCGCGCTTCGTCCGCGCCGAGGCTTCCCGCGCGGATAGCTTCGATTGTGTTGATGGCATCGCGGTAAGCGGCGATTGCAGCATCACGGCCCTGCGCTCCTTTCTTAGCATCCTTCTCGGCTGCGGCCTGCGCCCAACGGCTGCGACCTATACCGCGCAGCGCGGGCCACACAAGGTCAGGGCGATTATCTTTGCGAGCGCCGTCAGCCGCCGCCGTGTAAAGCTTGATGGCGTCTGCGAAGCGGCCTTGATTCAAGGCCACGTCACCCAAAGATGTACGCGCAGCGACTCTCCAGCGCCGCGCCTGCCCGAACTTTCCGTAGATGGGATTGTCCGCAGCCGCGAGCGCGTTGTTGAAGTGCGTCTGCGCGCTGTCGTAACTCTTGCTCTCATAATCTGCGCGCCCCAGTCCAAGCTCATAAATCGCATAAAGTATGAACTGGCGATAAGCGTTTCTGGTCTGCTCCACTTCGTTCTTAACATCGCTTGCGACAGAGGATGCTTCCGTCACAGTGGAAGCCGAGGGCGTGCCTGAGCCAAGCCCTCGCAGGCGACCACCGATGCCTTTGGCCGTGCTGGCCTTCTTCTGCGCGTCCTTGGCCGTGCCTGCTGCAGACGTGTCAGGCTTCGTGACGGTCATCTGCGAATAAGCTGAGCGCGCATCGGAGATGTTGCCCTGACGAAAATACATGTCCGCGACTTTCGCCAGCATCAGGTTAGAGTTGTATGTGTCGGTCGCGGAACTGTAGGCCGAGCGCGCCTTCTGGTAATGGTCGAGCGCGACCGAGTACTGGCCCTGGCGATTGTATAAATCGCCTAGAGCGTCTTCCGATACGGCTATGCCCTTCTGGTCAGAGGCGGCTGTGAAGCCTTTCAAAGCCTGCTCCAGAAGCCCTAGGGCCTGGTCGGCCTTGCCGCGCTTCAAAAGCTTTCGCCCCTGGTCGAGCGAAGCCTTAGGGTCGCCCTGCAAAGCGGTAGCGGCACCGACCGTCGTGATATTAACGACGCCCGCGCCGCTCTCCGGCCCGGACGCAAAGACAAGGGGAAGACCGCTCAGAAAAATTGCGCCTGAAAGAACAAAAGCGGTGGGGATGGTTCTCCAATTCATTAACATACCTCCAAAGAGAAGTGATGAGTACCTGAGAGAAAAGCTTCTTCTTTCTTTTACTCATCACTCATCACTTCGTTTAGCTGTGTGCAAGTTCGAGCACGGTTACAAGAAGACCTGAGGTTGATGAAGCGTTTATGCGTATGACGGATGGCTCCGGGGCCGAGCGCGTCAATCCAACTCCGCGATTGACGGCGTCGGCTTCGCCTGACGTTTGCGCCTGTCCGTAAGTCTTGCTGCGCGCGACCTGAACGCGAGCGTTCATTCCGGCCTTGACCTGCGCCCAGAGAGAGGCCGAGGGACGCCAGGGGCAGTTCTGCCCGCCCTGGCCGCAGTATTTGACCAAATCATCTTCGATGGGCACGCCCGGCAGTGGGTCGCGCGAAAAGACTATGTAGAGCCGCTCGGTTCCGGGCTTGTTGTCGAAGGTGAACCAGCGAAAGTTTTCGTCCTGTTCTTCGCGCGAAGGAATTTCTATGGGGACGTGCGCCTCTATGTAGTTGCCGCCGTCGTCCAGCCGAACGTCCGGGTAAATCATCACGGGGTCGCCGTTGTCCGTAGTGTTGAAGATGTAAAGATAGCCGTCCGTGTTCGTCTCAAGCAGAATTCGCACGCGCTCGCCGGTGCGGAATGAGCGCGAAGGGTCGACGCGCACTGCCTCTCCATTTGAGTCACGCATGTAAAGCGTGTAGCCCATGCCTAGCGCGGGGCCGCTATAAGCCTTGACGTTGGCGTTGGCGTTGGCGTTGGCGTTGGCGGCGACGGTCGTGTTCGTATTCCTGTTCGTGTTTCTCTGCGTGTTCCTTGCATTGGCCGGACGGCGGCGCGGTTTTCTGCGAGGGGCGCTGCTGCTGCCGCCGGTGCTGACGCCGCCGCCTACGGAACCGCCCACGGACGCGCTCACGGTCGTCGGCCTTGAAGTGATAAAGCCGCCGCGCGTCTGCTCTTCCTCATTCTGCGCCGCCGTTTTAGTGTTAAAGGTTACGACGCCTGCCAGAAGCATCATCGCAACCAGAGGGATGCTGATTTTGTAACGCATGAAAAGTGCTACTCCTCAAATTAAAAGCTCTTATTTGTAGGGGCAAGGACAAGTCCTCTGCCCCCTACAGTTTTGTTAAGCGTGCCTGTTAATCGCTCACTTGTGCTCTATGCGGACGGTAAAGACCAGTGGCTCGCCCGCTTTGCGTGTTTCGGGCACTTTGAGAGACACGAATGGCTCTGCTGCATCCGCCTGCGAGACGTCAAGCGTGGGGGCGTTTGCTTTGTACTGTCCCACAAAGTTGAAGAACTCGCTCTGCTCTTCTTCCGTCAGAGTCTTGCCCGCCAAAGCGTTCAGGAAAGCGGGCGCAGTCAGTGGCTCCGTGGAGAAGATAATGGTGTAATCCTCCGTCCCAGGATTCTGATCCAGCGTAATCCAGTTGCCGTCGCCATAGGGGAACTCGTAGTCCGTGTCCGCCTGCGCTTCGTTATTCTTAACGCCCGACTGCTTGACGGGCTTGGACGTTAGAAACGTCATAGGCACGTTGCCAGGCCCAGGGCCGACTATGTACAGGTAGCCGTCCTCCTTCGAAGTGAAATGAAACTTGAAGGTCTGACCAGAGGCCAGAGGCACTGTGCCAGCCACGCGCGCACGCTCGCCGCCCTTGGTCTTTTCAATCTCCAGCGCATAGCGCATGGCCTCGACCGTCGCCACAGCCGGTTTCGTAGTATCGTCCGTCTTCTTATCGCCCGTGTCCGTGATTACCGGCTGGTCGGTTCCGGTCTTCTTATCACCGGAGCCGCCGCCGCTCATGCTCTTCCACGCGAAGAAGCCGCCGACGCCCCCGACTAAAAGCAGAAGCACCAGGACGCCGCCGACTATTGGGAGAACGAGCGAGCGTCCACCCGATTGCGCGCCTGCGGAAGGAACAGGAGTATAAGAAGGCGTCTGCGGCGCAGAAGAGCCTTGCGCGTAAGACTGGCTCTGCGCGTAGCCTTGCGCGCCGCCCTGAGCGTATGAAGGCGCGCCGCCCGTCATCATCGTGGGCAAGGGCGCGCCCTGCCCCGCATCGTTGGACGTAGAGCTTCCTATGACGGGCGAAGTTGAAGTTGAAGGCGGCGGCTGGTTCGCCCACGGTGCAGGGCTGTTGTCGGGCGGGCGCGGAGGCGAGTCCATAGTGACCATCGTGGGCGCTGCCACGTCCGTTCCCGTCTGTCTTGCTTCAGGCTGGCCCACACTCGTAGACGCACCCGCAGGCGGCGCGCTCGCGGAGGTCTTAGACGCATCGGGCGAAGATGCCGCAAGCGACGAGCCTGTGCTCGATAGCTGCGGCAAGCCCAGTGATGCGCGCAACTCGTTGGCGAACTCTCCTGCGGTCGCCTGCCGGTCGCCTCTGTCCTTCGAGAGAGCGCGTTGAACCGCCTGGCCGAAGCCCGCAGGCACGTCCGTCATGAACTCATGAAGCGGCTGCGGCATGGCCTTGACGTGCTGGCCTCTTAATTCCGCGAGCGTCAGGCCCATGAAGGGTTTGCGACCCGAAACCAACTCGTAGAAGACCGCACCCAGAGAATAAATGTCCGCGCGCCCGTCTATCTCTTCCTTGCGGTCGCGCGGGACTTCGCCCCACTGCTCCGGCGACATGTAATAAGGCGTGCCGAGGATTTGTCCTGCGACGGTGAGAGCGGTCGTGCCCGGACTTGCTGCGCCGGAGCCGCCCGCAAGGTCGCTGATTTTGGCTATGCCAAGGTCTAGCAGCTTAACCACAGCTTGCCCGTCAACGGGCTTGCCAATCATGATGTTCTCTGGCTTGAGGTCGCGGTGGACTACGCCCTGGGCGTGCGCTGCGTTAAGCACGCTCGTAATAGGCTCAAGAATCTCGAAAGCCTCTCGCGGGGTAAAGCGGCCACGCTCTTTCAACTCGGCGTCGAGCGTGCGGCCTTCCACAAACTCCATGACCATGTAGGTCATGCCGTCGGGCGTAGTGCGAAGGTCGTAGACCTGCACGGAGTTCGGATGACGAAAGCGGCGCGCGGCCTGGCCTTCGCGGCGGAAGCGGCGCAGCCACTCGGCGTTGTTTCGCATCTGCGGCGGCAAGACCTTAATCGCCACGCGGTCGCCGAGCAGAATGTGGCGCGCACGATAGACCGCGCCCATTCCGCCTTTGCCCAGCATGGCTTCTATGTGGTACTGGCCGTCCAGGGTGGAGTCAACGAGGCTGGTGACATCCTCTTCCAGCACTTCGCCGTCCACCGCACAGAAGCTCACGGTGTCTTCGTATTTAGCATTACAGATTGGGCAAATTTTCATCTTCTGATTATTTCAGCTTCAAAGCTTCGGAGAAATTCCGGTGTGTTCCTAGCGCCGAAGATTTAGTTTGATGTCGAAGACCAAGGGTTTGTCCGCCCCCTTTTCGCCGCTCGCCTGTACGAGCGCGGCCCTCTCGCTTCTTCCGCCTGAAAAGGTGACTATGAAAGACGGCGAATTTTTCCTTAAATCCTCTAAAAGCTCTCTGTCCTCTGCTGTTAATTTACGAAACGAGCCGTCCAATGGCAATGTCTCAGATGCAAACGAGAATTTCAGAGCCTCGCGCGAGAAGACGACCGTGAACGTTTCCTCGCCCGGCGCGTCTTCCAGTTTGACGCGAGCGAGCGACGGCGCAGGCGTCTCTTCACCTGCCTCCACCTGCTTGGCCGCCACCAAATCCCCTAGCGGGATGACGACCAAATTCTTCTGCGAGTCGTGGCCTATCATGTAAATATAACCGCTTTGGCGCGGCGTGAAAACAAACTGCAGGCTTTGCCCCGGCGGAATTTGTTCATCGCCCGCCACACGCCTTTGCTCGTCAAGCACGGAAGGGCTTATGAGCAGGTGGTAACGCATGAACTCTTTCGCAGCCGTTGCGTTCGCATTACCGGAGGCTGAGCTACGGTTGGCGTTGGAGCTTCCGCCCGTAGCAGGAGCGCTCGCCGTCGTTCTATTATCTCCGGCGCTTCCCATCCACAGGCTACGCATGATGGAGTAGCCGCCCGCCACCATAGCGATGACCGCCACTGCGGCCACGGTCAAAGAGACTTGGCAGCCGCGCGAGGTACTGAGTCCCAGTGTCCATGAACGTTTAGGCTTCCCGACTTTTGCACCTGCGACAAACTGAGAGGCCACCGGCACAGTGTTGCTCACATCAATAAAGGGCATCTCGTCCGGCTTCGTGCTGCCGCCCGCGCGAATCGTCTCGGACATCTCGCCTTTGATGGTCGGAGCGGCGGCGCGAGCGTCGAAAGTCGAAGCGCCGAAAGATGAAGCCTGCGCGCCGAGCGATGCGCGAAGCTCTGCCGCAAACTCTCCTGCGCTCGCCTGCCTGTCGCCCCTGTCCTTGGACATGGCCCGCTCGACTGCGCGAGACCACGCGGGCGGCACATCACCCAAAACACTTTCGAGCACGGGCGGCCTCTCTTTGCAGTGAGCGTGGCGGAGCGCAATCAGCGACGATTGTTGAAAAGGAAGCGCGCCCGCAGTTATCTCGTAAACGACCACGCCCAGAGAGTAAATATCCGCGCGCCCGTCTATCTCTTCCCTGCGGTTGCGCGGCATCTCGCCCCATTGCTCTGGGGCCATGTAATAAGGCGTGCCCAGGAATTGACCCGAGCGCGTGAGAGCCGTCGAGTCGTCCGCAGGATTGTTGATTCTGGCTATGCCTAAATCCAGAAGCTTAACGGTGCGCCCGTCCGACGCAATCATGATGTTCGAAGGCTTCAAGTCACGATGCACCACTCCCGTCGAGTGCGCCGCGTCCAGCACGCTCGCCACCTGTTCGATGATGGGCAGGCTTTCTGCGGGCCTGAGACGACCGCCGCGCGAGCGCGCGAACTGGTCAAGCGTCTGTCCCTCGACATACTCCATGACCAGATAGACTTCGCCTTCCGTAGAGGTGCGAAGGTCGTGAACTATGACTGCGTTTGGATGACGAAAGCGGCGCGCGGCCTGTCCCTCGCGCTGAAAGCGGCGCAGCCATTCCGCGTTGTGGCGCATTTCCGGCGGCAGGATTTTGATGGCTACGCGGTCGCCGAGCAGCGTGTGCCGAGCGCGAAAGACCGCGCCCATGCCGCCTTCGGCTATAAAAGCCTCTATCTCGTATTGACCGTCGAGCGTCTTCCCTACCCTATCCTGGTGGTCAACCTGAAGAGGCTCACTATCACGCGGGCAAAAGCTCACCGCGTCCTGGTAGCGCGTCCCGCATTTTTGGCAGATTTTCATCGCGTCCCGCATTTTTGGCAGATTTTCATCCGGGAGAATTATAGCGCAGGGAAGATTCAAACAGGATGAACAGGATAAGAAGAAATTGATTCATTTCTTCATTGATTCATTGATTCAATGAACCGATGTATCAATCTCTTTTATCCTGTCCATCCTGTTAATTTCTTATTGATAAATCCTACGGGCGTACTCTTCCACCATGCGGTCGCTGTTGAAGACTGGCGCGAGGGTTTCAAGCGAGCGCTTCATCATGGCGACCCAGAGGTGCGGGAGGGCGTCGCGCTCGTTGCGCTGGTAATAGAGCGGGATGACCTGCTGCTCAAGCACCTTGTAGAGCGATTCAGCATCGCTCGCGTCAATGGCTTCAAGCGAATCGGTGCTGGCCGTGGCGTCGCCTATGGCCCAGCCGTTCTTGCCGTCGTAGCCTTCGACCCACCAGCCGTCCAAAACGGAGAGATTCAAGCCGCCGTTCATCGCTACCTTCTCGCCGCTAGTGCCCGAAGCCTCCTGCGGCTTGCGCGGAACGTTGAGCCACACGTCCACAGACTGCACAAGCTGTCGCGCAATCTCCTGGTCGTAGTCCTGCAAGAAGACCGCGCGGTGCATCACCAGTGGATGATATTTCCAGCGCGCAAGCTGTTGGAGTATGAGCTTTGCGCCCTGATCCTGCGGATGCGCCTTGCCCGCGAAGACGAACTGCACGGGCCGCTCTTCATCCAGCATGATGCGTTGAAGGCGGTCAGGCTCCGTCAGCAGCAGGCTCCAGCGCTTGTAACCCGCCACGCGCCTTGCAAAGCCAATCGTCAGAGCGTCTGGGTCAAAGAGTATGCGCGCGGCCTCTACGTAATCGCGGGCCTCATTACGCTGAAGGCGCGCGTGCAAAGAGCGATGGCGCACAAACGCCACCAGTCGTTGCTTCAGCAAGCTATGAGCGCGCCACAACTCTTCGTTGGGAATGCTTTCAATCCCTCTGCGCCAGCGCTCCTGCGCGTGCGTGCAGGCGTGCGCCCAGTCGTCGCCCACATACTTTTCCAAGAGCGCTCGTATCAGTGGCGCAACCCATGTTGGCGTGTGCACTCCGTTGGTCACAGAAGTAATCGGCACGTCCTCAACCGCTTTTTCAGGGAAGAGTCGCTGCCAGAGCGAGCGCGAAACCTCGCCGTGCTTACGACTCACGCCGTTCGTAGAGCGGCACATGCGAATCGCCAGGGGAGTCAGCCCGTACCACTCCAGGTCGTTCTTAGCGTCCACGCGCCCTAAATCAAGAAACTCGTCATGCGTTAAGCCCAGAGCTTTTTCATAAGAATCACCGAAGCACTTTTCGACCACGGCAGGCTCGAACTCGTCGTTGCCTGCGGCGACGGGCGTGTGCGTGGTGAAGACGCAGCGCGCTCGCGCCCGTTGAGCGGCTTCATCAAAGCTCAAGGGTTCGGGGCCTTCCGTCAACTCGCGCGCAAGCTCAAGCGTGAGAAACGCAGAGTGTCCTTCGTTCAGATGAAAGACGTGCGGCTCTATGCCCAGGCGGCGAAGCAGTCGGACTCCGCCTATGCCCAGCATCATCTCCTGCACCATTCGCGTCTCGCGGTCGCCGCCGTAGAGATGGCCCGTCACCCAACGGTCAAGCTCTTCGTTCTCTGGAATGTTCGTGTCAAGTAGATAGAGCGAGACGCGGCCCACAGAGACGCACCAGGCTTGAGCGCGCACCACACGGCCACGCATCAGAATTTCGACGTACAGAGGCTCGCCTTCCGCATCCGTCACACGCTTAATTGGAAGCTCAGCCGGATGAGTCTCGCCGTAGTGCTCTTCCTGCCAGCCGTCGCGCGTCAAGCGCTGGCGAAAGTAGCCGTAGCGATAAAGAAGACCTACGGCGACGAGCGGCAGGTTGATGTCGCTGGCAGATTTCAGATGGTCGCCCGCCAGAATGCCAAGCCCGCCGGAATAGAGCGGCAGGGAATGATGAATGCCGTACTCCGCACAGAAATAGGCTACGGGGTGTTCGGGTGTAATCTTCGTCTCGCTCTGCGCGCCGCGCCAGAACTGCTTATCAGCCATGTAGTCTTCGAACTTTTCTGCTAGACGACGCACGCGCTCAATGTAGCCGGGGTCGGTCGCCATCTGCATCAGTCGAAAATCCGAGACCTCTTTCAAGAGTCGCCTTGGATTATGCTCGCACTCTTCCCAGACCGAAGGGTCTAGGTCGCGGAAAATGAAGTTGCCGTCCCCCGCCCAACTCCACCAGTAATTCCAGGCCAGCCGCTCAAGCGGCGCGAGCGGTGCGGGAAGTCTCCTTTCCTTCTGAATATCTCTTTCCTCTATCTCAATCGAAGCCTGAACCATTTATCTATTATTCCTATGTTGATGAGATGACCTAGAGCTTTGCTTGTACTCTAAAAAATTTAGTCGAACCTGTGGTGCTTGAGAAAGACGGTCGCATCGTCGGGCTTGAAGAAGAGCAACCGAACCTCTCTTAACTTATCATCATTCTCCAGAAAAGCTTTAATGGCCTCGGAGGAAACCTGCGCCGCCTCGTCGCGCGGGTAAGCGAAGATGCCCGTGGAGATGGCAGGAAAAGCCAGGGAAGCGAGGCCGTGTCGGGTGGCTAAATCAAGCGAGTTGCGGTAGCAGGCGGCCAGAAGTTCCGCCTCCTGTCCATTGTGCATTCCGTAGACGGGGCCGACCGTGTGAATCACATAGCGCGCGGGAAGAAGCCCGCCCGTGGTAATCACGGCCTCGCCCGTGGGCAGCCCTTGCGGATACTGTCGGCTTCGTATCGCGCGACACTCTTCAAGAATGCTTGGGCCGCCCGCCCGATGAATCGCGCCGTCAACGCCTCCGCCTCCCATCAGGCTTGAGTTGGCGGCGTTGACCAGAGCGTCAACCGTTTGGCGCGTCAGGTCTCCTACCATGACACGCACGCGGCCATTCAGGAATGTCTCCAGAGTCTCTTCAGTCAAACTCTTCTTCGTCTTCTTCGCGCGGCTCGACGCTGATTTCGTCGAACATATCCTGCCTGAGAAGCGCTTCCCGTACGCCTCGCGCTTTCTGTTCCGTGAGCGGGCGCTCCGGGTCGTTGCTTGCTATCTCAAACAGTCTGTCATCAAGTCGCCGCACGCCTAGAAGCCCGAGCGCCACGCCCGGCGCAACCTCTATGTCGCCCATGTTGTGTATGCGGAAGCGCCCCGTCTGTTCGACCCAGTCCTCTATGAAGGGGTCGCGCAAGGCATGTTCGGCTTCAGACTCCGTCAGGTAAGCGCCCTCGACTATGAGACAGTATTCGCGTCCTTTGCTCATGGCACGCTTCATGGACGTGCGCTCGGTGCAGATTGAAAAAGCAGAAGGTGAAAGCTTAAATTCAAGCGCACGAACTGCGCCTAACTTTATCACCGTCAGGCCGGAGGCGGCAAAAAAATTGTTTCAGGAATAAAAATAGCTCAAGCAACGCGTGACGTTGCTTGAGCTATTTTCGTGCTCTCTTTCCCAGGCTTCTTAGTAAGCTCTGGCAATCTGGTCGTTCAAGGCTTCGCGCAGGCGGTCAAAGTAACCGTCGAAGGTTACGAAGTCTGTCGCGCCCTGAAAGAAGGCACGCCCGCCCGTCCCGTTTGACAGACGATTGAGCGCGCTCTGGCCGTAGCCAGCCAGGGTCGTGCTGCGGCTGGTCAATCCAACCGAAGGAGCATAGAAAGAGTAGATGCTGACGTTGCGACGATTCGCCTCGTTGATGGCGCGTCTGAGGTCTATGGAATCTATCGTTGACGAGACATCAAGCCCGCGTGATGCATCCAGACCATCGGAGACGAGCAGCACTACGTTGCGATTCTTGTCCTTGCCTTCAAACTTTTTCAGCGCTTGCACAACTTCCACGTAAGGGTTGTACGGCGAGACGGCATCGCTTGAAATCGGCATGCGAAGCGAACTAGCGGCCTTATCCAAATCCTCTGTGAAGGGCTGGCGCACCTGCAAGGAGCCGCTTGTGATGTAACCGACCATCACGCGAGAGCCTGCCGGAAGGCTGCGAATAAAATCGCGCGTCACTTTAAGCTCGTTGCCCACCTTGGGAACGAGGTCGTCTTGGATAAGCACAGCCAGATTAAGCGGCGCTTCCACGCTCGCCTTACTGGTTGCCTTCTTATCGCCGCCGTCAGAAAACTTCTGCGCCGGAACTGCTACGAAAGTAGCGACGATGAGCAGAAAGGCGGCCATGATTGAACTGAATTTTCTTGCACCCTGTATCATTCTTATTTCCCCTGTCATCAAGCCCTGCTAGGACTATTTATTGCACTACTGAGATGCCCGCGAGCGCAAATAAGTGGCCTTGAAAAGCAGGGATGAGGGCTGAAGCGTGAAGGATGAAAGGGATTGCTTCATTGCTTCATTCTTTCATTGATTCAATGAAAGAATGAAGCAATGAAGCAATTCTTTTAGATAACTTCTGCAAAATTTCTGAGGGGCTGCCGTCCACAGAGGCAACGAGCGGCGACCTTAGTTTGAGTTCCTTCTTGCCCGCTCTATTTGCAAACCGAAAACGTTTTGCGCTTTTTTTGGAGGCATGTACGAGAAAGCGTGCGTACCTTCCGAGATACCTCTATTTACTGGGGAAAAGCGCAAAAAAATGGGCAGGAAGGAGACCCGAATTGTTTTGCGAAAGCCGCCCGACACGCTCTTTGTCAATCGAAAGCAGTATGCGAAAACGCCTGGTTTAATCTATAATCACGCCCACATGACCAAGCCTTTTGCGAAACTGGACGGTGTGCTCGAAGATTGCGTAGCCGACATGGACGCGCTCTATGCGCGCTGTTTCGAGGCCGCGCCCAACTACGGTGTCCCCGTTGAAGACTGGAGAGTGGCGCTCAGAGGGGCAGTTGAAAAGTATCTGGTCGACCACGAAAACGGCAACGCGCCCACGGCCTCCGAGGTGCGCGCATTTTTAGGAGAGCTTCAGGCGCAAGACCTCTATCTGGCGATGGGTTGTGCGCGCGGCAACGAGCATGCGTGGTGGGAGTTCGACCAATCCTACCGCCGCTACATAGAGCGCATAGCGCGCCACCTTGCGAGTGTAGAACTGGACGCGGAAGAGGTCATAGACTCGGTCTACGTGGAGCTTTACGGCACGCGCGTGGTTGAGAACACGCGGCTCTCCAAGTTCGCTACCTACACGGGGCGCGGCACCCTTCGCGGCTGGCTACGCACGGTCGTTTGGCACGCGGTCATAGACATGCACCGCGCCCGTCACGACGAAATCTCCATTGACGATTGGTCTGAGAGCGGAGGCGAGACGCAGGATCGTCCGGGCTGGCGCGCGGAGGCGCGCGGAGGCGAAAGCGCTATGGTGGATAGAATCGCACGCGAGCGCTACAAGGAAGCAACGCTGGCGGCTCTGGACATCTCGCTCGCCACGCTGGACGACCACGAGAAGCTCTTGCTTCTCTACTATCACGTAGAAGGTTTGAAGCTCAGAGAGATTGCGCGCCTCGTGGAAGAGCCGCAGTCGCCGCTTCGCAGATGGTTTCAGCGCCAGTCAAAGCGGCGCACCGTAGCGCCCGATGCGCGCGTGCACGAATCGACCATCATGCGCTGGCTGGAAAAAGTTTACGGAAAGGTTCTTGCACGCTTTCGAGAAGAGTTGGAAGAAAAGGGCGGGCTGACGCCCGAAGAGATAGATATTTGTCTAGGCATGGCGACCGAAGATTTAGCTGCGGAGGACGTGCGTCGCCATTTAATGGATGCAGGAAGTGAGAATTTGAGCAAAGGTTAAAGATAGCAATCGTCCAAAAGAGCAAGGAGGCGGAAGGAGCCAAAAGCCGTGCCGCGACCGAAGAACAACAGAGAGACAGAGGGCATACGCCTTATGATTCACCAGCACTTGCAGCGCAGCGCGATGGCGGCACCGCCCCTCGTCGCCGACGTGCATCTGGATGAAGACGCCCTCTCTTCTTTCGTCGAAGGACGCCTGACGGAAACCGAATCCGCACCCGTCATACAACACCTCGTTGGATGCGGCTTCTGTCGTCGCGCAACGGCTCAACTCATTCGCCTGGAATCCGAAATCGGCCCAACGGAAACGGAAGCGTCCGAACCTGTGCAGAGCGAGCCGGGCCGCATTCGCAGCCTTCTTGATAGCCTTGCCTCGCGCGTGCTCCCGCAATCCGAAGGCGACGCCGTCTTCGCCTACCACGCCCCGGCTGAAGACTTCAAACCCAAAGCCGACGATTCAAAGGAAAAGAGCGAAGACAAGGCGGAAGGCGATGAGCAACAGAGCGATTCGCCGGAGCAGTAGCTCACCGCCGCAGAGACGCAGAGGAACGCGGGAGGGGG
>JACVRN010000052.1 GCA_014534425.1 Pyrinomonadaceae bacterium | reverse complement strand
GAACTGATGGGCGTTGACCGCAGCCACCTCTACCGCCGCATGCGTGCGCTCGGCATACAGGTTCGCGGCGAGCGTTAAAGCTAAGGAACGCATCAAAGAAGCTCTGCTGTTTTTCGGTGTAGAGAGAGCATCCCGAAATTACTTTCCCCTTCAGTTTGACATGTCGGGTTAAATGCTTTATCAGTTAAGTTTAACTGTCGCGCTTCGGGCGTGACACTCTGGCGCTTCGGGAATCAGAAGTTAGAAGACTGGAGCGCTTTTTTGGTGAAGAGATGGATTATACGACAAGAGAGCTTTTGAAGCGTTACGCACGCCTTGCCGTGGGGCAGCCCTTCGCGCCCGTGCTGTTGAATATTCTGGTCACGTCTGTTTGCGACATGCGTTGCACGCACTGCTTTTTCACGGACGAACTGGACGATCGCCCGCGTAAAAAGTTGCAGATGAAGACGCACGAGCTTGAGAAGATTTCCGAGACCCTGGGCGGCAACCTCGGCGTGCTCATCATAGCAGGCGGCGAGCCTTTCACGCGCAAAGACCTGCCGGAAATCGTGCGCGCCTTTTATCAAAACAACCGCCTGGAATCCGTGTACCTGATGTCGAACGGGCAGATTCAAAAGCGCATCATGCCGGACGTGACGCGCATCCTTCAGGAATGCCCCAACCTGAACGTCACGGTCGCACTCGGCATTGACGGTCTGAAAAAAGAGCACGAGAAGATTCGACAAAAGCCAGGCTCCTGGGATTTGGCGATTGATACGGCGCGCCAGCTTCAGGCGATTAAGAAAGAGTACCCGCGCTTAGACATTCAGACCTGCACCTGCTTCATGAACTCGAATCAGGACACAATCTTCGAGTGGTACGACTTTCTGAAGTACGACCTGAAGCCGGACAAGGTCAACTTCAACTACATTCGTCCGCCTTCAGCAGACCCCGTAGAGTTGGACATTGACCACGAATGCTACAGTCGCCTCGCGCAGATGATTGACGACGACTCTCGTCACGCCGCCATCAAGAACAACTACGGCGGCGACGCAGGCTTCTTCAAGGCCGCCATAGACATTTACATGCACGGCCTGATTGCGAAGACGAAGGAAGAGCAGCAGGCGCAACTTACTTGCTATGCGGGAACGGCAGGCGCAGTCATCTACGACGAGGGAACTGTCTCGTCGTGCGAGAATCTGGAGGCGGTCGGGAACCTGCGCGACTTCGACTGGAATTTCCAGAAGCTCTGGCTCTCGCCCGCAATGAAGGAGCGCCGCAAGAAGGCCGCAGACGGCTGCTTCTGCACGCACGAGTCCAACTGTTATTACCCATCTCTGCCCTTCAACCCGAAGCACCTGATTCAAATCAAGCGATTGGAGCGAGAGATGAAGAAGGCGCGCCGCGAGCACGAGCGCAAGGAGCAGGAAGAGGCCGCAGGCGTGACCATCAGGGCCTGATGCCTTGATGATGAATACCCTGCGCTCTTTTCCGTGAGGGGGATTTCAATGGCTCAGAGGATTGCGGCCTGTCTGGTTATCTTCCTCGCTGTACTGACGGCGTGGAGCGCGCCAGGTCAGGCTCAGCCCAAGGATAAGATAAAAATAGTCAATATCGTCCCGGATTCTCTCATCCTCGGAGATAAGCGTAGAGAAGTGACCGTAGAAATAGAGTACGAGTTAGAGACAAAGAAAGAGGGCATCATCTACCTGGGATTCAATACGGATAAGCCCGAGCAGTATGTCATAACAGAGAGCGTCAGAGTCAAAAAGGGAAAAGGCAGAGTCACGCTGAAGTCAAAGGTGAAGGCGGTCGATTGGCAGGGACTAGCCCCCTTTTACGCATACGCAAATATCTCTGAGTATCCACATCCGAGTCCCTGGAAGGCTTTGGATTTCGTCACGGCGGAGATAAAGATTAAGCGCCGGTAAAGCTGCTTTTATGTTTCGCGCAAGGAATTGAGACAGCAAGAGGAAACGGCTGGCGGGCTAACAGTCAAGGCATGAAATAAAGAACTGCGGGCCACCTTTCCAGAAGTCTTGATGATTAATATAGCCCACGCAAGGAGGGGCTATGGAACAAAATCGTCGTGAGATAGAGGCTTGGCTGAAATTAATCTCCACAGCGATTTATCGCCGCTACACGGGCGGCCTCATGCATAAGTTCCGGCTTGAGGTTGTCAATCCGAAAAGTCTGGGCGGCGCTCTCGGCAGCTACTATCCCTATACAGGGGTGATTAAGATTTCCTCGCAGTTGGTAAGCCCCGTTTGGGCGACAGAGATTTCACAGCGTGATACGCCCGCCTACCATCCCGTGCTGTGTAAGAGGTGGCATGAGTTGATGCTGTGTGGGTGTAGAGACAAAGCTTCATGCAGGGCTTGGATTAGACTCTTGGATGTTTTGATGCACGAACTCATACACCTTTACTGCCATAGAGTGCATAGGGGATGCAATAAGTTTAAGGGCCACGGCGCGCATTTTCTTTGGTACGCCATCCGCTTAGGGCTTGACCTAAATACGATTTTCGAGAATTGGCGTGAGACCAGACTGATTTACGAAAAGATTAAACGGCGCTGGAATCCCTCTGCTCTGGACGTGTGGGGTACAGTGACGTTCGTAGAGGGACGCATTAAAAGCTATCTGCCTACACCTGAGAGCAAACGCACTGATACGGAAGAGCCACCGGGGTTACCGGTTAAAGAGTCAAGCTACGACGACAACTTTAAAGACCTCTACTTATGGGGTGTCGGCGCGTCAGGCTGAGAGAAAGCCTTAGTCTGGGAGCATAAGTCATTAACGCGAGTCATTAATGTTTAGAGCAAGAGTTCCCAAAATCTTAATCATCTCTTCGGACACGGGCGGCGGGCACCGCTCTGCTGCTGCGGCGATTGTCGCGGGCGTGCAGAAGTTTTTCCACGGGCAATCTTACGCCGTGCGTGTCGTGCGCGCCATTGAAGACTCGCACGCCATCACGGAGAAGATGGTGGCGATTTATAACTGGGTCTTGCGGAACAAGCAGCACTGGATGAAGTACCTGTACTGGGCTGTCAATCGCTTTCGCCCGGAAACCAGGGACTTCTTTTTCAAGCGCACGCTCGGTTACGTGAAAGACCTCTTCGAAAGATGGTGCCCGCACGTCGTAGTCAGCGTTCATCCACTGACACAGCACGGCATCGCACGCGTCCTCAAGGAACTGAAGCTCGCCGACAAGATTCCCCTCATCACCGTCGTCACAGACCCATGCTACGGTTTCTGGAAAGGCTGGGCCTGCGACGATGTCTCTCTTTACCTGGTCGCAAGCGAAGAGGCTCGCCAGCAGCTTATAGATTACGGCGTCGCGCCTGAGCGCATAAAGGTTTCAGGAATGCCTGTGCATCCTAAGTTCCAGTTTCCGGGCGAAGAAGCAGCGCAGGCCGCTCGTCGCGCTCTCGGCCTTGACCCGCAGAAGTTCACTGTCTTCATCAACGCGGGTTGGGTCGGCGGCGGCAACATTCCGCACATCTTCCGCGAGCTTGTGCGCGGAGAACTCGACGTGCAGGCAATCTTCCTAGCGGGAAGAAACGAAGAGTTGCGCGCCGAAGCCGAAGAGGTAGCAAAGCACGCCCCGTTTCCCATCAAAGTCATAGGTTACTCCGAACAGGTTGAACAGTTGATGTGCGCCGCCAACGTCATGATCTCAAAGCTCGGCGGGCTGACTACTTTTGAAGCTATGGCCTGCCGCCTGCCCGTCATAGCTGACGCCACGACGCCTCCCATGCCGCAGGAAGCCGGCTCTGCCAACCTGATAGTGCGGCGCGGCGCAGGCATACTGCTTGAGCAGACACACGACATAGTGCCTGTCATTCGCCGCATGATGGAGGACACAAAGCATTACGCGGCTATGCGCGCCGCCACGGTCGGTCTCGCCATTCCCAATTCCACGCGCCGCATAGTGGAAGAGATTACGGCTCTTATCCCTGCGCCGGTGATGGCGCGCGAAGAGCCTGTGCTGGTGGAAGCATCGCGCAGGATCGTTTGAAAGCTTCAGCAGTTTGACTGCCCCCTTGATTTAGGCTTTAATTCTCGCTTCAAGAAAGCTAAGCACTAAGTAAGGAAACGCGCCCGCCTCGCAGACTTTCGCGGCGGGCATTTTTGGGAGAAGCACACAGCATTGAGTCTCTTGCTTGAGGGGAAACGCGCCTTTATTACGGGCGGCTCGCGCGGCATAGGCGCTGCGCTCTGCACGACCTTCGCGCGCGAGGGCGCGGACGTGGCCTTTAACTACAACGCGCGCGACGATTTGGCCGAACAGGTCTCCGAGAAGATAAAGGCGCACGGGCGTCGCACGCACGCCTTCAAAATCTCCATCACGGATAGAGTCGGCATGAAGCGCCTGACGCGTCAACTCGTAGAGGAGTGGGGCGGCATAGACATACTGGTCAACAACGCCGCCATCAACCGTGGCGATAACTTCGCCACCACCACAGACCGCGCCTGGGACGAGGTCATCAACACGAACGTCAACGGCCTCTTCGCCGTCACCAAGCCCATCTACAAGCAGATGATTCGCCAGAGGAAGGGAACCATCCTCAACATCACCTCCATTGGAGCCATACGTGCGCTGCCCACCGCCGTACACTACGCCACGTCGAAGGCCGCCGTCATAGGCTTCACCAAATGTCTCTCGCGCGAGGCCGCGACCTTCAATGTGACCGTCAACGCCATCGCCGCCGGAATCTTCGACACAGACCTCGCGCACACGCTGCCCGACCGCCTGCTTGAGATGCACGACTTCTGGGTGGCGCGCGGTCGCCTTGGCCGCCCCGAAGAACTGGCCGAGTACGCTGCCTTCATGGCCTCTGACCGCAACAGCTTCATGAACGGCGAAGTCGTCATAGTGGACGGCGGCGCTGTCACCTGAAGCGGCAATCTTGGAATTGAATTTCAAATTTAAAATGCTGATATAAAAGAGCTTACCGTTGACAGCTTGAGCCTCGCGCGCGTATTATCCGCTTAAGTTTTCTCTAACCGCTAGATTAAAAGACGGGGGAAGGTGAGATGGCTAATACGGCTTTGATTGATAATCTCAACCGGGCGTTGAGCATAGAGCTGGCGGCAATCATACAGTACATGCAGCACAGCTTTCTGGTCACGGGCACGGAGCGCGAGGTCTATTGCGATTTCTTCCGCGACCAGAGCGGGGAAGCGCGGAAGCACGCCGAAACGCTCG
The DNA here is from genome assembly GCA_014534425.1 of Pyrinomonadaceae bacterium. Classification (GTDB taxonomy): domain Bacteria; phylum Acidobacteriota; class Blastocatellia; order Pyrinomonadales; family Pyrinomonadaceae; genus JACVRN01. Next base: position 24,835 of record JACVRN010000052.1, on the reverse strand, counting down.
GCGATAAGATTGTAGCCCTCGGCGGAGTTCCCACCGTAGAGCCATCCATGATTCGCCAGGCGACCGAGCTTAAAGATATGCTCAAACAGGATTTAGAGCTTGAGCGAGAAGGCATTGCGGCCTACATGGCTGCGTGGGAAGCCTGCACGGACGCAGACCTGCCGACGCGCTTCATGCTCGAAGAGCGCATAGCCAAAGAACAGATTCACATAGAGGAACTGGAAAAGCTGACCTCCGAGCGCAAAGCCAACGTGACAAGGGAAAAGATTACCCTGCGTCAGGTGGGATAGAGCGGAAGTCAAGTAATCACAAAAGAAGACGGCAAGCCGTAGAGATTGGCTCTCGATACGGCTTGCCGTCTTCTCGTTTCTTATCCCTTGCGACTTCAGGCTATGGTGGGTAGTTGTATCACCGTTGCGGGCTGCATCGCCTGCCCATCTTCTGCCCGCTTACGATTAAGGCGATGGCGCGCGACCGTCAGTGCTCGATGCAGGTCGTCCAGATGCGCGCTGTCCAGCCTGAGCGTCTTCTGCCCGCACCAGCCCAGGCCGTCAACCCAGGTGGAGTATCTGAGAACCACTCGCTCCGTACCTTCCGCCTCTTCCAAAAGGACTTCTACACGCTCGTCGTCACGGGGGGAATCAAGAATTTGAACCGTCGCTGTCTGCTTGCCTTGCACGGGCACACTCCAAAAAGGAACCTTTCTTGGATTTCAGAGCCACCCGTGGTCAGGGGGGGCGAAAATGAAATCCATTTTCAATTCCCAATTATGCCCGTGCCGCCCGCGCGATGTCAAGCGCTTTCACTGCCTGGAGCAGATATTTGCTCTTCCATCTCCCTCAGCCGTTTTTCCAGGGCGCGCAGGGTGCGCTGCATCTCTGTCAATTTCCTGATGGCGGCCATAGTCCGCAGGGACTCTTTGTGGTCAAAGGCGGGGATGCCGCCCGAATAGACGCTCTTGGGTGGAACGTCGTAAAAGACGCCCGCCTGAGCCATGAGCACGGAGTCATCGCCTATGGTGAGGTGGCCGCCTACGCCGACCTGACCAGCTAGGATGACGCGACTGCCTACCTTGGTGCTGCCAGCCAAGCCCACCTGCCCGCAGAGCAGGGTGTCTTCGCCCACGGTGCAGGAGTGGCCGACCTGCACAAGGTTGTCCACCTTTGTCCCACGCCCTATGCGGGTCTCTCCGACCGAGGCGCAGTCAATCGCCGTGTTCGCTCCTATCTCTACGTCGTCTTCTATGACGACACGGCCCGCCTGCGGAATCTTGAGCCAGTGGCCGTCTTCGTCTTTCGCAAAGCCGAAGCCGTCGGAGCCAATGACGGTGTTGTTGTGGATGATGACGCGCTCGCCCAGGATTGTTCCTTCGCGCAGGGAGACGCCGGAATGTATGACGGAGTCCGCGCCTACGCGAACGCGGGCGTACAGGGTCGCGTTCGGATGAATATGCACCCTCGCGCCGATTTCCGCGTCCCGTCCTATGACGGCGTGCGCGCCAATCCAAACGTCTTCGCCAAGGCGAGCCGTAGGGTCAATGACTGCGGACGGATGTATGAAAGGCTCCGGCACGGGTTCTGGATAAAAGATTATGAGGGCGCGCGTGTAGGCTAGATAAGGGTCGGGCGTGCGTAGAAGGGCTATGTCCGTACGGTTAATCTCAGCGTCTTCGCTGACGAAGATGGCGGAGGCGCGTGTAGTCTCAACCTGCTGCGTGTAACGCTTGTTGGCGAGGAAGGTCACGTCTCCAGCTTCGGCAATATCCAATCCGGCAGCGCCGTTAATCTCAATAGCGGCGTCGCCCTCGACACGAGCCTTCGTGCGCTCTGCTAGTTCTGCAAGTTTCATAATCAGTTTCCCGTTTACATCAAATTCACAGGGTCAATCTCAAGGTTGATGGCGCGCATGTCTGCGCCGCGTGTGGCGGCTTCGGCGAACGCCATGTCTATTACCTGCCTGAGTCGCGGGCGGCTGCGCGATTTAAGTAGAAGCTGTATGCGGTGTTCGCCGCGCAGGCGCGAGAGCGGCGCGGGCGCGGGGCCGAGGATTCGGCAGGACTGCTCAGTGTTGGCTTCATCGAGCGCGCGTCTGACTTCGGCGGCTGTGGCCTGCATGCGCCCCAGGTCGTCGCCGTGAACCAGAATCGAAGCGAGCGAGACAAACGGCGGATAGCTCAAATTCCTGCGATAGCGAATCTCCTCTTCGTAAAAGCCCTGGTAATCCTGGGCTGCGGCGTGGCGCAGCGCGTAGTGATTCGGGTGATAGGTTTGAATCAGCACGCGACCGGGCAGGCGGCCCCGGCCTGCGCGCCCTGCAACCTGCGTAATCAGTTGGAAAGCACGCTCGGCTGAGCGAAAGTCGGGCAGCGCCAGTCCCGCATCGACAGAAACGACTCCAACCAGCGTGACGTTCGGAAAGTCGTGTCCCTTGGCTAGCATCTGCGTGCCAACGAGCATGTCCAGGTCGCCCGCGCCGAACTCAAGAATCGTGCGCTCGAAGAGCTTGCGGCGGACGGTCGTGTCGCGGTCAAGACGCGCTATGCGAAGCGATGGAAAGCGGCGCTGCAAAATCTCTTCTATCTGCTCTGTGCCTTCGCCAACGTAGTAGATATATTTGCCCGCGCAGGAAGGGCAGCGCGTAGGCGCAGCGCGGCGCAGGTTGCAGTAGTGGCAGAGCAGGCTGGATTCAGAGCGGTGATAGGTGAGCGTGACATCGCAGTTCGCGCAGCGTATGGATTCGCCGCAAGTACGACAGAGCACGAAGCTGGAGTAGCCGCGACGATTGAGCAGGATAATGGATTGATGCCCGCGCGCGTGCGTCTCTTCAATCGCGACCAGCAATTCGTCGGCAAAGATTTCCGGCTTGCCAGCTTTGGCAAAGCTTGCGCGCATGTCTATGATTTCGGCCTCGGCCATAGCTCTGTTGTTTATTCTCTCCGGCAGGTGAAGGTAAGCGTACTTGCCGCTCTTCGCGTTGTGAAATGATTCGAGCGAAGGCGTGGCGGAGCCAAGGACTACAACCGCTCCGGCCTGGCGTGCGCGCACTATGGCCGTGTCGCGCCCGTTGTAAAAAGGGGATTCGTGCTGGCGGTAAGAGGTCTCGTGCTCTTCGTCTATGACGACCAGCCCCAAATCCGAGACGGGCGCAAAGACTGCGGAGCGAGTGCCTATGACTACGCGCGCCAGCCCGCGTTTCAGGCGGCTCCATTCGTCGAAGCGCTCGCCCGTGGTCAGAGAGGAATGAAAGATGGCTACGCGGTCTCCGAAGTGCGCGCGAAGACGGCGAGAGAAGACGGGCGTCAGGGCTATCTCCGGCACGAGCATCATTGCTGAGCGCCCTTGCTCAAGCGCCGCGCGCATGGCGCGAATGTAAACTTCGGTCTTCCCGCTTCCGGTCACACCGTGAAGAAGGAACGCGGCGTAGATGCCTTCCCGCATGGGCGCTTCTATCTCTCTGAGCGCGGCGCTCTGCGCTTCTGTTAAATCCAGAGCTTCCGTGTCGGGCAGCACTGCGTCCGCGAGCGGGTCGCGCCTGACATCGCGCACGAAGACTTCTATGATACGTCGTCTTTCAAGAGACTGAATCGGGGCCGCAGACACGTCCGCGCGCTCAAGCAAGTCTGTGAAAGCCATCTCGCCGCCCTCGGACATTAAGGTCTCTATGATTTTGGTTTGCGCGGCTGAGAGGGCGCGTTGCGATTCCGTTTGAGCGTGAGCTTCCGGTGGCAGAAGGCGCACGGCCTTTCGCCGCTTGGCCTTTGCCAGAACGGAGCGTGCGCGATGCGTGAGCTTAATCCAGCCCGCGCGCTCCAACTCTCGCGCGATGGCGGAGGCTCGCGCTTCGCCCACGTGGCGCGCAAGCGAGCGCAGACTGGCTTCGCCTTCATCCGCCAGAAGACGAAGCGCACGCGCCTTGGCCGTAGCCGTGCGATGAATGGGAAGCCGCGCCAACTCGTCGCGCCCTTCAGCAGTGATTTCAAGAACCTGCTCGACCGTGGCGTTAAGCCCGGCGGGCAGCGCGGCCTTCAAAACTTCTCCCCAAGGCGCGGCGTAATAATCCGCGACCCACCTTGTTATCTCCAGAATCTCCGGCGTCACGAGCGGCTCTGCGTCGAGTAACTCTTCGGCATCCTTGACCGCATCGTCCGTCAGTTCAGCCGCGCGGTCGAGTTCGTCGTGCAGCGCTACTATGTAGCCCGTCAAGCGCTTGCGACCGAAGGGGACAAGCAGGCGCGAGCCTACCCGCGCGTCTCTTTGAAGCGCTGCGGGCAGACGGTAAGTAAAGGTCTGCATGACTCGCACCGGGATGGCTACTTCGGCGTAGCTTTGCGCGGAAGCACCGGACGAATCATCGGCTTCGCTTGAAGAGTAGAGTTTTTCGGAGATTGCGAAACGTCTTTGCACGTAGTGTCAGCCGGAATCGATGCTCTGCCTGAAAAGTGAAGCGTCAAATAAAAGCAACTACAGTAAACGCAGAGAACTATAGCATGAGTAAAGATAAGGCAAAATTAGATAGCAGGTTAGTTCGAATTCGGGAAGACGCGCGCACAATCATTGTTATCAAGGTCAAATTCCCAAATCTCTATGTTTCGCCCGATTAGATGCCCCTGCGTCTTAATATAGTGTGTGGCTAAGCTCACGTCCTTTCGCAGGTGCTTGAGGACGAACAGCATCTTTTTATAGCGGCGCGGGGCAAGACTAAAGAAGAGCATGACCTCGTTTAAGGCCCTAATTTTTGCGCTAGGTGAATTGCCGCCGCTCGTCCATGTATATGATTTACATTCGACGAGTATAGGTGGTTTTTCGCTTCCCATGTCGAAGTTGTGAGGCTTCTTCATGCCAGAGGTTCCTATGGGGACGCTGAAGTTTGGCTCAAGCATGATGCGCGTCCTGTCAAAATAAATCTGTCTCGCGCGTTCCTCGAAATCCCTGCCGACGTGAGCATTGCTAATTGAGCCGGGGCGCTGATAATTGTTTTCCATGAGATTACTTATTATCCGCCGCCAGAAAATCCCGCACCTTCTTCATATCTTCCCACGCTTCGCGTTTCTTCGACGGGTCGCGCAGGAGATATGCAGGGTTGAAGGTAGGCATCAGTCTTGAGCCGTTGTAGTCATGAAACGTGCCGCGCATCTGCGAGATGGGTTTTTTGGTGCGAAGCAGTGCGCGCGTAGGCGTGTTGCCGAACGAGATGATGACGCGAGGCCGCGCGGCCCTCATCTCCCTGTGAAGATAGGGCGTGAAGAAGGAAAGAATGTCAGGCGTTAACTCGTCGCCCGTTGAGATATACTTGACCGTGTTGGTCAGATAACAGTCCTCGCGCTTGAGGCCGATGCTAGCCAGTATGCGGTCTAGCATCTGTCCGGCAGGCCCCATGAACGGGCGGCCAGAATCAATATCCGGCGGCCCTGGCGATTCTCCCACCACGGCCACACGCGCGCCCACAGGCCCCTCGCCCAAGATAAAGACACGCTCCTTCAACTGCGGCATGGAGCGTGCGCGCTCCAGCATCTCCGCATTAATCTCCGCCAGGGTCTCATTCGGCCCGGCCTGCGCCTCATCAAAAAGTGAAGACTGCATAAAAGCTAATGCAGAATGCAGAGCGCATAATGAATGAAGAAGGATTGATTCATCGGTTCATTGTTTCATTGATTCAATGAACAAATGAAGAAATGAATCAATCCTTCTCTTTCATCATTCTGCCTTCTGACTTCTGCCTTTCAAATAGTCCCTGACCTTCTTCATGTCGTCCCACGCTTCGCGTTTCTTGGAGGGGTCGCGCAGGAGATAGGCAGGGTGAAATGTGGGCATGACCTTGATGCCGCGATAGTCCTGAAATTTCCCGCGCAGCTTCGTGATGCCTTCCTTGGTGTCGAGCAGGTTTTTCATGGCAGTGTTGCCGAGGACGACTATCACGTCTGGGCGCACGATAGCGATTTCGCGTAGGAGAAACGGCTTGCAGATGGCAGCTTCCTGCGTGGTCGGCGTGCGATTCTGCGGCGGGCGGCAGCGATTGACGTTGCCTATGAAGACATCCTCGCGGCTCATGCCTATGGCCTCTATGATTTTGTTTAGAAGCTGGCCCGCGCGCCCCACAAACGGTCTCCCTTGCGCGTCCTCGTCCGCGCCGGGAGCTTCGCCCACGAACATGAGCCGTGCTTTTCGGTTGCCCTCGCTGTTGACCACCTTCGAGCGCCCCTGACAGCAGAGCGGGCAGCGCATGCAGACGCCTATGTCATTCCAGATGTCTTCGAGCATTTCGTCTGCGCGCGGCAGGCTCTCGATGTCCTGCGGTGTGACTTCGCCGAAAAGAGTCTCCTGCGGTGCTGGCGGCACCTCGTCCGGGAATTTTTTCTTTCGTGTAGCCATCTCTGTCTCGTCCACGTTTGAGGAAGATGCGCCCGCAAGTGAAGCGGGCAGGGCGGGGGATTTTAAGGAATCGGTCTCGGAGATTTTCTCTACTGAAGCTCTCTCGACTGCCGCAGCGTTTCGCTCAAGCGCCGCGCGCTGGCTTGATGAAGGCAGAGCGGCCTCAAGCCTTTTATCCGTCTCTGAAAGCTCCTGAAGCGGTTGTTCCGCGCTCGTTACATCCAGGCCTTCGACGCCAAGCTCTCTGAGGTAAGAGAGATATTCCCTGGCGTCCGTAACCAGCGACAACAACTCTTTCACGTCCGATTCATTGCTCATGATAACAGATTGCGTGTCTCAGTTGAGCCTGAGTTTTCATTTCGGAGTCGCACAATTAGATCAAGAATGCTGTGCGCCGCGTCCAGCTTGGACATGAGCGGAAGCTCCACAGTCTCGCCACTGCGAGTAATCAGTGTGATGATATTGGTCTCTCTGTCAAAACCCGCGCCCTCGCGCGTCACGTCGTTGGCGACGATGGCGTCCAGCTTTTTACGCTCAAGCTTTTCGCGCGCGTGAGCTATCAAATTATCCGTCTCTGCGGCAAAGCCTATGACGAGCAGGCCGTTGCGTTTTTCTTCAGCGACTTCGGCCAGTATGTCCGGCGTAGGCTCAAGCTCTAAGGTGAGACGCTCGCCGGATTTCTTAATCTTGTTTGATTCGCGCTTTGCAGGACGATAGTCCGAGACGGCTGCGGCGGATATAAACATGGTCGCGCCTTCTATCTCTTTCATCACGGCGGCGCGCATCTCTTCGGCTGAGAGCGCGCGAAGGGTGCGAACCCTTTGAGGCGGCTCGGTTGTGGTTGAGCCTGCGACGATTGTCACCTCTGCGCCGCGCTCCTGTGCAGCACGCGCTATTGCAAAGCCCATCCGCCCCGAAGAGCGGTTGGTCAGAAAGCGAACCGGGTCAATCTCTTCTCTCGTTGCTCCGGCTGTCACAAGCAATCGCTCTCCTGTTAAATCCTGTGCGCGCCCGCTTCCTCTTAAAATATCAAGCGCCGCCGCCACGATTCTTTCCGGCTCGCTCAACCGGCCAGGCCCCACAGTCCCGCAAGCCATCTCGCCCGCGTCAGGCTCTACTACGTGAACACCGTCGGCGCGCAGGCGTTCCAGATTGCGCTGCGTCGCAGGATGATTCCACATGGTAGTATTCATCGCCGGAGCAACCAGAACGGGCGCGTTCGAGGCCAGATAGGTCGTGCTCAGAAAATCGTCTGCGATGCCCGTAGCGAATTTGGCAATGATGTCGGCTGTGGCCGGGGCGACTACGAGCAGGTCGACCGTCTGCGAGAAGGTGATGTGCGCGATGGGGTCTGGATTATCCGGCGCGTAGTCGTCAACAATGACGTGCGAGCCTGAGAGAGCGCGAAACGTCAGGGGCGTGATGAACTCGCACGCGCGCTTTGTCATAGCCACGCGCACGCTGACGCCTGCTCGTTGAAGCCCTCTGAGGATTTCGGCAGCCTTATAAGCGGCTATGCCGCCCGTCACGCCCAGGGCTACCTGTTTGCCTCTAAAATCCCTAGATGTCGAATTGTCATCCATCACAATTGAAGCCGCTTGACCTCAAAATTTAACACCGCGCGCGGAAGACGGCAAAGCGAAAAGCAAGTCCCAAATTCCAAGTCCCACGTCCCAAGTCAAAAACTCTTTCTTTTAACTTGAGACTTTGGACTTGGGTCTTGGGACTTAAAATTAAGTCCGTGGTAAACTTTGGCAAGGGCGTTATGATGAAGAGTAAGAGGGTTTTTCAAATTGTCATCCTGGCGGCGCTGTGCGCTTTGTGCGCGGGTGGAGCGTTGGCGCAGAGCGCGCAGGAGGCTGCGGACGAAGAAGAGTTCGGGCCTGTGGTGCGTGCTTACCTGGGCTATTTGAGGGACGAGCAGGAAGTGGTGGACGACCGCAAAAGTCGCCGCGAAATCTCTCCGGCTTACTATCGCCGCAACTCTAACCGCATACGCGCGCTTCGCCAGATAGCCATACGTATCGCGCGCGAATCCGGCAACGACTACCTGCCGGAACTGGAAGCGGCCACGCGCGACGAGATGAAGAACCTCTTCGAGCAACCGCCGAGCGCTGCCAGCCTGCGCGTGGGCGAAGTCATCAACAACACCTTTCGCTATCTTGGGGCGGTTCGCGCAGGAGAAGTCTTCTACATCTTTTCTCGTTTAGACCCTTACGAGCAGGCCGAGTTGATGGAAAAAGAGAAGCGACAGAAGACGCAGGACAGCAGCGCTCAGCGCGGAGCGCAGCCGCCAGCGACAGGCCCGCCTGCGCCCACAGCCGCGACGGAGAGCGACGGCAACGAAGCAAGGCCGCGCCGGGCCAGCAGTTCGCCCTGAAGCTTACACTCTTCGGACTGAGCATTTTCCTATTGACGCCATGCGCCAGCCTACACTCTTCGACCAGCAATCAAAGCAGAGCGCCGTGAGCGATGAGCGTTTGGTTCTCTATGCGCTGGGAGATTTTCAGGCGCGAGGTCTTGTGCTGGCCGAGCGAGACCTGCCGCTCGACCGCCTGCGCGGCGCTCTACGCAGAGCCGCAGACGCTTTCGGCGTTGAACAATTAACCGACGAAGATGCCGTCACCATCATGGCAGCCCTCGGCGCACAGGTGCAGCGCCGCCATTCCTTCGCGGCCAAGCATCCCTACCACGTCATAGTCCCGCACGCCCTGGCCGAGCGCGCACGACGCGCCTACGAAGAGATACGCGCCGCGAACGAGGAAAAGACAGAGGCTAGTAAAAAGAGAGACAACCACTAAGCTCTGTTCTTTATCTTTTGGCTTTCAATCTGCTAACATCCGGTGCGTCCCCTTAATAAGCTCTGAGAAACTTTGAGTCTTCGGCACAGACCGAGGCGTGTTCATTCATCAAATGAAGCGAGAAAAGAGTCGTCGGAAATTTCTGGGCGAAGCGGCCATAAGCCTTGGCGGGGCTGCGCTCGCCGCAAACCTCTACAGTGAAGCTCGCGGTCAGAGCGCCGCCTCAAGCTCTAAGAATCAGTCGGGCACGGCTTCCGCCTCGTTCGGATTTGTCCTGCACGGCGGCGCGGGCACCATCACCAAACAGAACATGACGCCGGAGCTTGAAGCCAGCTACCAGGCGAAGCTCAAAGAGGCGCTTATGACGGCGCACCAAATCCTGAAGGATGGAAGGCCCGGCCTCGATGCTATCGAAGCGGCGTTGAGGCTCCTTGAAGACTCGCCGCTCTTCAATGCGGGGAAGGGCGCGGTGCTGACTTCCGTAGGCACCGTAGAACTGGACGCATCAATCATGGAGGGCGCTACGCTCAAGGCCGGTGCGGTCGCCTCGCTCAAGCACATCAAGAATCCCATCAGCCTTGCGCGCCTGGTGATGGAAAAATCTCCGCACGTCATGATGGTCAGCCAGGGAGCCGAGGAGTTCGCAAAGCAGCTAGGCATAGAGATGATGCCGAACGAATATTTCCTGACCGAGCGCCGCCAGAAAGAGCTACAGAAGAAGCAGGAGGAAGAGAAGAAAAAGCAGAGCCACTTCTTCGTCCAGCCCGTCTCTGATTCCTTCGCCTCGACTGGCGAGCCTGAAAAATATGGAACCGTTGGTGCCGTGGCGCTTGACCGTGCGGGGAATCTCGCGGCTGGAACTTCCACGGGTGGAACTACCAACAAGCGTTTCGGGCGCGTGGGCGACTCTCCCATCATAGGGGCCGGAACCTACGCCAATAATCGCACCTGCGCCGTGTCCTGCACGGGCGACGGCGAATATTTCATACGCTCCTGCGTGGCGCACGACATCTCTGCCATGATGGAATATCGTGGAATATCTCTCAAAGAGGCGGCCCAGGCTGTGCTCGACAAGGTGGAGAAAATAGGGGGCAAGGGCGGCCTGATTGCCATAGACCGCAACGGGCAGATGACCATGCCTTTCAACACCGCAGGCATGTATCGCGGCTCAATCGGCGCGGACGGCAAGCCTTTCGTGGCGATTTACAAGGATTGAGATGGTTCAAAGAGGGCGTGGGAAGCGGGCCGAAGCATGCGTGTCCGGGCATGGCGGCATGCCGCTTGCCCACGCGAAGTCGCTGAAAAAAAAGCTGCTTCGGGGCGGACTTTTACACAAATGTTTATTGACATAGGGTCTGGATTCGTGTAAAAAGACCAAGACATAAAGCCCCAGAGGCTTGTTTTGCCAGCTTTTTTAATCAGGAAGTTTCGGCGCGAGCGCTATTCTGTTTAATCAGAGACGGTCTCGGGCGAGAAGAGGATAACGTCTCCCACTGGGGATTCGCTCCGCGTCACTTACACTTTTTTCACTTTACGGGAGGAGAATTAATGATCAGCAGAACTTGGAGTCGAAAGTCCATCGCGTTCTGCCTGGCTATCACCGTCTTGAGTTTGTACTCGATGGTTGCGCTGGCAGCACCGGGACAACAAGGGCCGGCAGGCGAGCTATCAGTCTCGGGCAAGGTCACTGTCAACGGTCAGAGCGCGATTTCCGGTGCGACGGTTTTTTCGGACAGCACCATCGTTACGTCGCAGAACTCCAGTGCCGTCGTTAGCCTTGGTAAGCTTGGCCGTGTTGAAATGCTTCCGGGCACTACTCTGAAGCTTAGCTTCTCAGACAACAGCATCTCCGGTATGCTCGATAGCGGTCGCGTGCAGGTCTCCGTACCTCAAGGCGTCGCTACCAGCTTCACCACCAAGGATGCAATGATCGTTTCCGACACGGCGCAGGCCAATGTATTCACGATTGACCTGGAGTGCGGCAACACCATCACGGCGACCCAGACCGGACGCACCGAGCTTCGCGCTGGTGACAGAACGCAGCAGGTGGCTGCTGGTCAGGACGCTTCGGCAGGAACGGCTCAGCCTGGTACGCGCTGCACGCGCCTGAAGACTGAAGGCATGAAGGGCATCGGCGGTGGCGCTCTGGCGGCTCTTCTCCTGGCAGCAGGCGGCGCGGTCGCAGCAGCTATCATCGCTGGTCTCAGCGAAAACAACGACCTGAACTTTGGCGGGAACGTGACGGTTGTCAGCCCGACCAAGTAACAGAAGTCAATCAGTTTCTCAGAACCCCTCGTGGCGCTCGTCTTATAAAAGCGCTTGATGGATGAACTGTAACCTTGCGGACTACGTGCTTGCTTAAAAGGCAGCGTGCGTAGTCCGCAAGGTTTTCCTTTGCAACTTGAAACCCATCTGCTCCCACACGAAGCAGTATCAGTTAGAAGAATGCACATTGCTGTAATCGGTACGGGATATGTAGGCTTGGTGACGGGCGCTTGCTTCGCGGAATTCGGCGTTGACGTTACCTGTGTTGACGTTGACAGCGAAAAGATAGCGCGCCTCCTGGAAGGCATAGTGCCCATTTACGAGCCTGGCCTTGAACAGTTGGTGACGAAGAACGTGCAGGCGGGCCGACTGAATTTCACGACCAACGTTAAGCAGGCCGTGGAAGAGGCTCTGGTCATCTTCTTAGCGGTCGGGACGCCGCCGAAAGAAGACGGCTCGGCGGATTTGAGGTTTGTCGAAGAGGCCGCGCGCTCCATAGCCGAGCACATGAACGGCTACAAAGTCATAGTTACTAAATCCACAGTGCCCATAGGCACGGGCGAGCGTATAAGAAAGCTCATACGCGAGCATCAGAAGAAGCCGTTTCACTTCGGCATTGTCTCCAACCCTGAGTTCCTGCGCGAAGGCGCGGCCATCAACGACTTCATGCGCCCCGACCGCGTAGTCATAGGCAGCAGCGATGAAGAGGCCATAGCCATCATGCGCGACCTTTATCGCCCTCTGTATCTGATAGAAACTCCGTTCGTCATCACTTCACTTGAAAGCGCAGAGCTTGCCAAGTACGCCGCCAACGCTTTCCTTGCAACGAAAATCTCTTTCATAAACGAGATAGCCAACCTGTGCGACCGTATAGGGTGCGATGTCCACGATGTAGCCAAGGCCATAGGCATGGATCGCCGCATAGGCAACAAGTTTCTTCATCCAGGCCCTGGGTTTGGCGGCTCCTGTTTCCCGAAGGACACGCGCGCTCTGGCGGCTGTGGCGCGCGAGTTCAATTCGGAATCGCGCATCGTAGACGCCGTGATTGATGTCAACGAGCGGCAGCGCGCCTTGATGATTCCCAAGATAGAAAATCTCGTAGGCGAGCTTAACGAAAAGATAGTCGCAGTGCTCGGCCTCGCCTTCAAGCCAGAGACGGACGACATGCGCGAGGCCCCTTCGGTCGACATCATACACGGGCTTCTTGAGCGCGGAGCGCGTGTGCGCGCTTACGACCCCGTGGCGGTGCAGGAGGCTAAAAAGCTTCTGCCCGATATTGAGTACAGCGAAGACGAGTACGAAGCGGTCACGGGCGCTGACGTGCTGGTTTTCATGACGGAGTGGAACCAGTTCCGCGCTCTAGACATGCAGCGCGTTCGCCAGTTGATGCGTGCCCCCAACATAGCAGACCTCAGAAACATCTACGAACCCGATTCCATGCGCCAGGTAGGCTTCGAATACGTTGGAGTGGGAAGATAAGACCATTTTGGATTTTAGATTTTGGATTTTGGATTGGAGTGGCCGCATAGTTTGAAGAGCTTCAATCCCGTTCGTTAATCCAAAATCTAAAATCCAAAATCCAAAATCTCTTATGTCTTTATCAGGAATAGTTCTGGTGACTGGCGGGGCCGGTTTCATAGGCTCTCACGTCGCAGCCGCCTTGAGCGAGCGCGGGGCGCGAGTGCGTGTGATTGATGATCTGTCTACGGGTTACAGGGAGAACGTTGAGCAGATAGGCGGAGAGATTGATTTCATACAGGCCAGCCTGACGGATGAAGGGGCGCTCATGCGTGCGCTGGAAGACGTGGAGCTTGTCTATCATGAAGCCGCTATCCCTTCGGTTCCGCGCTCTGTGGCTAATCCGCGCGAGACGCACAGGGCTAGTGTTGACGCTACGTTTTCGCTCCTGATGGTTGCGCGCGAGAGCGGCGTGCGGCGCGTGGTTTATGCTGCCTCAAGCTCTGCTTACGGAGACCAGCCGGAACTTCCTAAAAGGGAAGACATGCGTCCCGACCCTCTCTCGCCTTACGCGGTGGCGAAACTCGTAGGCGAATATTACGCGCAGGTTTTCACGCGCACCTATAATCTTGAGACCATCAGTTTACGTTACTTCAACGTCTTCGGCCCGCGTCAAGACCCAAGCTCGCAGTATTCCGGCGTCATTTCTCGCTTTATCAGCGCGCTGCTCTCCGGTGAACAGCCGGTAATCTTCGGTGACGGCGAACAATCGCGCGACTTCACCTACATAGCCAACGTCGTGGATGCGAACCTGCGCGCGGCGGAAACCACTAAGGGCGTAGGCCACATCATCAACATAGCCAACGGTCAAAGGACTACTCTGAACGAGTTGCTGGAGGTGGTCAAAAAGCTTGTGGGCAAAGATGACGTGGAGCCTGAGTATAAAGAGCCTAGGGCGGGCGACGTGCGGCACAGTTTAGCGGACATCACGAAAGCGCGAGAGATGTTGGGCTACGAGCCGCGCGTGGGGCTTGAGGAAGGCTTACGCAAGACTATTGATTGGTGGCAGCAGAGCCGCTTCAACAAATGAGAAAATTAACAGGGATAGACAGGATAGAGAGGATAATAAAAGAATTGCTTTTGCTTTATCCTGCTTATCTTGTCCATCCCTGTTAATTTGCTTCTATTCTATAAAGGCGTAGCGCTCAGGTTTGAAATCTTATACAATTGGCCGCGCTTCATAAATTCTTTGAATCAAGTAAGGAGGGTTTCGGGCCTCACTGCCTGCAAACTGAAAACCCTGTCAGCCCTTTGCCATAACAGATTAATCCTGTATGGCGGATAAAATGCCCAGAAACAATTTGTAGATGTCGGTGATTCGACTTCAGGAGGCCGCTTCATTTCTTGAGTCGAGTCGGCGCGCGTGCTCATCAAAGTTTCTCTTTGCTGAGATGGCTCTGAGTGTTTATTAGAAAGAGAAGAGCATAGAGAATGAAAGCGTTAGTTATTGACGACGAAGCTTCCATACGCGAGTTCATCAGCAGCACACTGCGCTCGGCAGGATGGAGCGTTGGCGAAGCTGAATCAGCCGAGCGCGCCTTTGAACTGCTTGATACTGAAACTTGGTCGCTCGTTTTCTGCGACGTGGTGCTGGGCGGCGAAAACGGCTTTGCCATCCTGCGGCGCTTTGCGAAAGTGCAGCCCCGCGCGCAGGTCGTGATGATGACGGGACACGGCACGGCTGTAGGCGCGCTCGACGCCTCTTCATTCGGCGCGTACGACTACCTCTTGAAACCTTTCGGCGTACATGAAGTTGAGACCATCGCGCGCAACGTGCGCGAGCGTCTTCTGGCAAACAGGAGTAAGAAAAAAAGGGCGGAGGACGCGCCGGAATTTTACAGGTCGGACATAGAGCTTGTGGGCCGCAGCCCCGCTTTCGTTGAGGCCATGAAGCTGGTCGGGCGAGTCTCGCAGACGAATCTGCCGGTGCTGCTGACGGGCGAATCCGGCACGGGCAAAGAAATCATAGCGCGGGCTATACATCGGCGCAGCCGTCGCGCCGACTCGGCTTTCGTGCCGGTCAACTGCGGCGCAATCCCCGCCGAATTGATTGAGGCGGAACTCTTCGGCCACGTCAAAGGCGCTTTCACAGGCGCGGATCATGACCGCGCGGGGCTTTTCGAAGAAGCGCATCAGGGCACAATCTTTCTGGACGAGATAGCCGAGACCACGACTGCCTTCCAGGTCAAACTGCTGCGCGCCTTGCAGGAGAGCGAGATTCGACGCGTCGGCGAGAGCCGCACGCGACAGATAGACGTGCGCGTCATAGCGGCCAGCAATCGTGACGTGGAAGTCGAAGTCGAAGAGGGTCGCTTTCGTCAAGACCTCTTCTACAGGCTGAATGCCGTGACGATTCATCTGCCGCCGCTCAGGGAGAGGCGAGAGGATATTCTTCCCCTCGTAGAGCACTTCGCGCAGAGAACGCACCTGACGGACGAGCATGCGGTAATCTTCTCTGCGGAAGCGCTGGCGGTGCTGGAAGAGTACGACTGGCCGGGTAACATACGCGAGCTTGAGAATGCCGTCGTAAGAGCCGCAGCGCTCTCGGATTCGGTAGTGACGCCGAAAGATTTGCCCGAAAGAGTGCGACGCGGAGGCAAGGCTAAAGAGAAAGAGGCTAGGGGCAAGCAGGCGGACGCTGCTGCGGAAGAATGGATTACTCTGGACGAAGCGGAAAAGCGATACGTCTCGCGCGTGCTCATCTACACGAAAGGGAATCGCCAGGCTGCCTCAAGAATACTGAACGTGGACAGAAAGACCATTGACAGGATGATTAAACGACACGGCATCAACCTGGACGAAATACGCTCTATGACAAATAAGAAGCGCAGGTAGGCAGCGACATCACTTCAAATTTCATGAAACCCATGAGGGGCCGGGGTGACCTTTAATCACCCACGCGCCTTTCTTCTTTACGAGCAGGGTGTATCCGCCGCCGCCGCAAAGCCCGCCGCAACTCCAGCCCTTGTAAACCAGCGCCTGCGTTTTATCAGCATTGAAGCCGACGCGCGAGAGGGTCAGGATTCCACCGGAGTTAGGATATTTTCGATGGAAAGCCTCCCAGCCGCGCAGCACTCCGTCCCCCTTGAACATCTCCTTAATCTCTTCATTGCTGACAAGCAGATAGTTGATTCCGATGGAGAAGTTGCGCGCAAGCGTAGAAGGGCTTGTACTCTTCGCCTGAAGGTCTTCGACGGTCTCGGCCTGCAACTCCGGGGAAGATTTCTTCAACTCCTCGAAAAATTTGTCCTTCTCTTCCTCTATCATGCCGTCCCAGAGTGAAGTGCTCTCATCTATGATGAGAACCCTGTCTTTGGGGCGTTTGGGTTCGCCTTCGTCCTCTTTCAGGTCATCGTTAATGAGGGCGGAATAGACAGCGTATTCTTCATCCTCAATCTGAAAGAGATTGGCCCTGGCGGCAGGCGAAGGCGGGTGCGCTTTACGATTGAAGGAGGCAAGGCTGATTGCGCCTGTGGTCAATGTTAAGAGGCCAAGCAGTAAAAGAAATAATCTGTAACGCATGAGGCTTCGTCTCCAATCGCTAAAGGTCAATCTGCGAAAAGGCGTTGCAGGCTCTCTTCAAAGGGCGGGCGCGCGACGCCTTTGTCTGTGATGATGGCTGTGATTAATTCGTTGGGCGTCACGTCAAAGGCGGGGTTGTGAACCTCTATGCCTTCGGGCGCAAGCTGCTGCTGGCCTACGTGCGTGACCTCGCGCGAGTCTCGTTCTTCTATCGGAATCTCTTCGCCGGAACGAATGGAGAGGTCGATGGTGCTGAGCGGCGCGGCGACGTAGAAGGGAATGTCGTGCTGTCGCGCAAGGACTGCGACCATGTAGGTGCCTATCTTGTTGGCCGTGTCGCCGTTTCGCGCTATGCGGTCAGCGCCGACGACCACCACGTCCACCTTGCCCTGCTTCATGACGTGGCCCGCCATGTTGTCCGTAATCAAGGTCACGGGAATCTCGTCTTTGCTGAGTTCCCAGGCCGTAAGCCTCGCGCCTTGGAGGAAGGGCCGAGTCTCGTCGGCTATGACGGCAACGCGTTTGCCTGCGTCACGCGCGCCGCGAACTACTCCGAGCGCGGTGCCGTAATCTCCGGCTGTGGCGAGCGCCCCTGCGTTGCAGTGCGTCAAGACAGTCGCGCCGTCCTGGATTAGCTCACCGCCGAATCGCCCGAGGCTTCTATTCGATTCTATGTCCTCGTCGAAAATCTTCAGAGCCTCGTCAACAAGCTGGTGTTTGGCCTCTTCAACGTCGTCCGTCTCGGCCTTCGCCCTGCGAAGACGTGCGCGCATGCGCTCTATAGCCCAGAAGAGATTGACGGCGGTCGGGCGGGTCGCGCCCATCACCTCGCACATGTGGTCAAAGTCGAACTCCAAATCCGCAATGGAGGTGCCTACGGATTGTCTTGCGCCGAGCGCAAGGCCCATAGCCGCAGAGACGCCTATGGCTGGAGCGCCGCGCACGACCATCTTCTTAATGGCCTCGGCGACCTCTTCGTAAGAACGCAGGATTAGATATTTCTCTTCCGTAGGCAGGATGCGCTGGTCAAGCATTCGCACGCCCTCGCTTGTCCATTCCACCGTCTTAATCACTTATGATTGCTCCTTGATGAGATTCGTGTCGAGCAGGAATCTTAAAAGGAAAAGCTCAAAAGGTAAAATCAAGAAGCAGCGCTGACTTGATTTTAGATTAGGCGCGTGATAACGTCCGGCGCGTTCAAACGGGAACATTAGCTCTTTTAAGATGAAAGCGTCCGGGTGTCTCGCGCCCTCTCTGTTGTTTCGAGGGTAAGCGGGAGATTTAGGGAAGCGGGTGAGAATCCCGCGCGGTCGCGCCACTGTGAAGAAGGAGAAGGAAAAGTAAGACGAACGCTTCACTTTTACCTTTCGACTTTCTAAGCCAGGAGACCTGCCCGTTCTAGTTTTGACGCCACAGCAGCCCTTTTTTTTGAGCGCCTCGCGTAAAGGTGTTCAGGCCGCCGAACGGGTTCTTCTCCCTCCACTCGATTAAAGGACGAACTCCCGTCGCTTCCTGTAGCCTTTTTCGAAAAGGCGCTCATCACAGGCAGGAAGGCGATGGGATTTTTCTTTATCCAAAGCTCTCAAAAAAGATTCACGCGCAGGCGGGCGCTCGTAGCCCTGTCAGCGCTTCTCTGCGCCATCTTCGTCTTCACGTCCTGCTCTACTAGAAGCGCGAACGTTGCGAATGGCGATGCGCGTGCGGAGACGCGAGAAGTCGTAGACGGCGCGGGCAGGCGCGTGCGCGTTCCCCAGAGAGCGGAGCGAATCATCACGCTCGCGCCCAACCTGACCGAGATAGTCTACGCAGTCGGCGCTGGCCCCAGGCTCGTAGGCAACACTACTTTCTGCGATTACCCTGCGGAAGCCAAACAGGTTGCGAAGGTGGGCGACACGCTTCACCCAAGCATAGAGCGCATACTGGCGCTCAGGCCGCAGGTGATACTCGTCTCGACAGCATCGCAACTGGAAGCCTTCACGCGCCAGTTGGAAGAGCAGCATATAGCCGTCTACATCACAGATCCGCACGATTTGGAAGGCGTCTTTCAATCAATCGAAGCTATAGGCGACCTGCTAGGAGAGCGCGAGCGTGCCGCATCGCTCGTCGCGTCTTTGCGTGCGCGCACGGCTTCGGTTGAAGAGAAGGTCAAAAAGGAAAAGCCGCTCTCGGTCTTCTACCAGCTTTCGGCTGAGCCGCTTTACACGGCGGGGCGCGATTCTTTCATCACGGATTTAGTCAGGCGCGCGGGCGGCATCTCCGTCACGGCTGACGTGCCGGGCGCTTGGCCGCGTTACAGCGACGAAGCGGCGCTCGCGGCCCGTCCCGAAGCCGTCATCATGGCGACGGGAGATTCAATGGGCGCTCAGGCCAACGCGGAGATTGCAGAGCCGCTCAAGCGCTCGCCTGCGGTTCTGAACAATCGCGTCTACAAAATCAACGGCGATTATCTCTCTCGCCCAGGCCCCAGACTCGTGGACGGCCTTGAGCAGATGGCGCGTGCGCTTCATCCAGAAGCTTTTAAGGAATAGACGGTGAGCTTGAGCGCAGACGACAAGACGGCGAGCGTTGCTGCCGGAGCGGCTAGAGAGGCGCGCGTGACGTTGCGCTATTCGCTTGTGGTCTTGCTGCTGCTCACAGTCTTTATGCTGGTCGTGATGGTTGCGTCTTCGCTTTTGGGAAGCGAGCGGCTGCCTGTGACGGCGACGCTCTGCGCGATTTTTACGGGCGGGCGCGGCGCGTGCGAGCTTACTTCAATCGAGAGCGCCATAATCTTTGGCGTGCGTTTGCCGCGCATAGCGCTGGCTGCGACCGTAGGGGCTAGCTTGGCTGCGGCTGGCTCAGGCTACCAAGCGCTGCTTCGCAATCCGCTCGCGGAGCCTTACCTGCTTGGCATCTCAAACGGCGCGGCTGTCGGCACCATGATAGCCCTCGTCTTCTTCGGCACGGGAGATACTGCGGAGTGGAGCCGCCCCGTGATGGCCTTTGCGGGTGCGCTCTGTGCGACCTTTCTGGTTTACAGGCTGGCGCGTGGGCGCGCTGGCACTTCGCCGGAGAGATTGATTCTGGCGGGCGTCATCGTGACCACGTTTCTGTCTTCGGTCATAGTCTTCGTCACGACCTTGATGGATGCCACACGCATACGCTCTTTCACCTTCTGGCTGCTTGGCGATTTGTCCGGCTCGACTGCCCAGATGTTGACGATAGCGGTCGTCGCGGCGCTCTTCGGCGTCATAGTGCTTTCCATGAACGCGCGCTCGCTGAATCTTATGATGCTGGGCGAGCGCGACGCCTTCGATTTAGGCGTGGAGGTAGAGCGCGTGCGCCTGACGGTCTTTCTGGTAGCGAGCCTGCTGGTAGGAGCTTCGGTCGCTTCATCCGGCTCGGTCGGATACGTCGGCCTGGTCGTGCCGCATCTGGTCAGACTCTCTGTGGGAAGCGATAACCGTTTGACCATCCCTGCGGCTGCGCTCGCGGGAGCCAGCTTTGTGATTATCGCGGACACGGTTGCGCGAACCGTCATAGCGCCGCGCGAACTTCCCGTAGGCGCAATCACCGCTCTCATAGGCGCGCCGCTCTTTATCTATCTCTTGAGAAGAGGCTGAAGATGCTTGAAGCCAAAGCCATCACCGTTCGATACGGCGCGCGGGAAGCGGTCGCGGGCGTCACACTTTCTGCCGAGCTTGGGCTTTTGACGGCAATCATTGGGCCGAACGGCGCTGGCAAATCCACTCTGATGCGCGCCCTCAACGGCGCGAAAGAGCTTTCAGGCGGCGAGATTCTGCTGGACGGAAAGCCCCTGAGGGAGTTTGCGCGTCGCGCAGTGGGAAGACGGATAGCCGTGGTGGCGCAGGAGTCTGAGCTTAGATTTCCTGTGACGGTGATGGAGTTCGTGCTCGGCGGGCGTTACGCGTGGGCCAGCACGGGCGCGTGGGGATGGGAGACGGAGAGGGACATAGAGGCGGCAAAGCGTGCGCTCTTTGAGACGGAGTTGACGGACTTCGCCGCGCGGCTCGTGAGCGAGCTTTCGGGCGGCGAGCGTCAGAGAGTTGTGCTGGCACGCGCGCTCGCAACCGAAGCGAGCATTCTTTTACTTGACGAGCCTACGGCCAATCTGGATTTGGCTCATCAGGCCGCCATGCTCTCGCTTGTGCGCGAGCGCTGCGACAAGCGCGGGGCGTCGGCTGTCGTGGTAACTCATGACGTTAATCTGGCGGCGGCGTTCGCAGACCGCGTGCTGCTCATCAAAGGCGGTCGAACGCTTGCGGCAGGCGCGCCGCGCGAAGTGCTTAAGCCGGACACCTTGCGAGAGCTTTTCGATATTCAAGTTTTAGTGGACGAGCACCCCGTCACGGGTGCGCCACGCATCACGCCGGTTCTCAAACATCAAGAGCGCCGGTAAGGCCGACAACCAACGAGCGTACCGTTCAGGGAAGACGGTGAGAAAGAAGCTAACAGCCATCAGCAGTCAGCTATCAGCAAAAACTGCTGGCTGATTGCTGATAGCTGACTGCTGTTAGCTTTCTTCAAAGCCGACACTGCCCGCGCAACTGTAGGCGGTAAGGACGTTCGACCGATAGTGCCACTGCTACTCGATTAGAGAAGCGGGAAGGCGTCGAACGGAAAAGCTAATGAGATTGAATCATCGGTTCATTGTTTCATTGATTCAATGAACAAATGAAGAAATGAATCAATCCTCTTTGCTTTTCATCGCCGCGAGTCAGGAGACCTGGCGCGTTCGCTCTTTAAGCTCGTACTGCGACGGGCAGGAGAAGCTGCATATGATTAGAATATTTATCTCTGGAAGAAAAAGCGCTGGTCGAATACTGGTGAGCGTGTGCTGTGCGCTCGCGTGTTTGCTTGCGCTCTCAACAAATGTTTTCGCACAGGGAGGCTCAAGCATAACAGGGCGTGTGACGGATGAAAACGGCGCGGTCATTCCGGGGGCCGAGGTGCGCCTGCGCTCGCGTTCGCGCAGCGACCTAGTGATTCTGGCGCGCTCGGACGAGCGCGGCGTTTACGCTTTCAACGGGCTTGGGCCGGGCGAATATTTTCTGGAAGTGAAGGCGCGAGGGTTTGCCGAGAAGACTTCGGAAGACCTGCGCCTTGTGCGCGCCCAGGTTTTAAGTCACGACGTGACGCTCCCGGTCGCGGGCGTTAACGAGAGCGTAGTGGTTGTCTCTACGGGCACGCCGCAACGCGCTGATGAAGTCTCTAAGGCCGTGACGCTCGTCGAAGACAGGGACGTGGAAGAGAGAAGGGAAGAGACTCTGCCGGAAGCGTTGCGCGGAGTGCCGGGCCTGCGCGTTCAACAGCAAGGGACATACGGAGCTTTGACGACCTTACGCCTGCGCGGAGGGCGCAACTATGACACGGCGCTCCTGCTGGACGGTTTGCGCGTGCGCGATGCGTCCGACATTAACGGCTCCGCCGTCTCTTTTATTCCAGACCTGCTGCCGGTTGACCTTGAGCGTGTGGAAATCCTGCGCGGCTCAGGTTCATCCATCTACGGCACGAACGCAATTGGAGGCGTCATCAATCTTGCGCCCAGGGTCGGCGCAGGCTCTACGCGCTTTGAGGCGGGATTTGAAGGCGGCGCTCTAGGACTGTTTCGTGAAAGGCTGCAAGGCTCAGGCGGGTTTAGAAAGCTTGGCGGCTACAGCTTCGGCTTGACTAGGCTGGACGTGCGGCGCGGCGTGGACGGTGAGGACGAGTACGGCAACACAGCCGGAAGCGGGCGCGTGCAATTTAACCTGACGCCCGGCATTACTCTGGCCGCTAACTTCTACGGCACCATCTCGAACGCCAGGCGAAACGAAAGCCCCGTTGCGCTCGCAGCCGCTTTCACGGGCACGGAGCGTTTCCCAAAAGCGATAGAGGGCGTGACCTTTCACACGGACTTCAACGACCCTGACCTTGGACGGCGCAACCGCGTGCTCGTGGCATCTCTGCGCTTTACTCAGAGCGTCAGTGAACAGTTCTCCTACACAGTCGCTTATCAGAGAGTCTCCACGCGCCGCCGCTTTTACGATGGGCCTTTGATTGACACGGACTTCGCTCTGTTCACGCCGTTCGCAGACTTCCCGTACTACTTCACAAACAACGGCGCGACCGACACGCTCGATGCCAGAGCGAACCTGCGCTTGGGGCGCTCGCACTTAGTCACGGGCGGCTTCGAGTTCGAGCGCGGGACACTGTTTCAGCAATCAACTTTCAGCCCGGACGCCACAACCGACCGTCAGAGAACGGCAGCCTTCTTCGGTCAGGATCAGATTTTTCTGCTGGACGGTCGTTTGCAGATTTCGCTCGCGGCTCGCGGGCAGGTTTACAGAATAAGCGCGGCAGACCGTCCGGGCTTTCTGAGCAACATAGACGCGCGCTCGTCCGTGACGGGCGACGGCTCCATAGCCTACTTCATCGCGTCTTCGAACACTAAGCTGCGAGCGCACGTCGGCAACGGCTTTCGCGCAGCCTCGCTCTTCGAGCGCTTTGGTGAAGGCACAATCGGCGGCGTCTTCAGGCGCTTCGGAGACCCAACCGTGCGCGCGGAACAGAGCATCAGCGTGGACGGCGGCTTTGACCAGAGGCTCATGCGGGAGCGACTGCGCTTCGGCGCGACATACTTTTATACGCGGCTTCAACGTGTGATTGATTTCGCTGGCGTAGACCCACTGGGGGCGCGTCCCTTCGGCGGCTACTTCAATAGACCGGGCGGAATCGCGCGCGGGCTTGAGACCTACGCGGAGGCCACGCCGTTTCGCAGGACAAGGCTGAGGGCGTCTTACACCTACACGAACAGCGACCGCTTCAGTCCGGCCATCGGGCTTGAACAGGAGTTCGTCATCCCTGCTCATCTCTTTAGTCTGAACATCAACCAGCGTTATCGCGCGCTGCTGATTAACTTCGACCTCAACCGCACGGGTTCATACATCGCTCCGGTGTTCGATACGTCTTTCCGGCAGGCGAACCTGCGCTTTCGTGGCTACACGAAAGCAGACCTCTTCGCGGCCTACGAGCGTGCGCTCAGCGAGCGTGTAACTTTCATCTTGTTCGGGGGCGCTGATAATCTTTTCGATGTGGAATACTTTGAGAACGGGTTCCGAGCGCCGGGCATTTCGGGGCGAGGAGGAGTGAATCTCAGGTTTTAGATCGAGGCGTAGAAGACAAAGCAGGTCAGTACCGCCTGCTTAAGCCGGGCGGGTATTGGCGACACCATCACCCGCCCGCTACCGCAGGCGGTACTGACCTTTTAATCCGTGCTGCGAACTCAACTAAATGTTAACAGCCAAGCCACTGAAGAGACTTGAAGGCTTAATCTGTCGCACGCGCCACATCGGCCTTCGTGATAAAGCCGCCGATGAGAAAGACTATGCCGAGCAGTAAGTGGACTACGTGATCCATTGTGCCGAGTTCGAGCTGTCCCGGAATTACCGAGAGCAGGCGCGAGTCCGGCGGCATAGCAGCCATCGTGCCGGAAGGACTGCCAGGGCTGCCAAGCAGGAAGCCGCACACGCCGAGCAACAGGTAGACTATCCCGAACACTATGCAGAAGAGGCGTGCGCCGCGTAAGCTACCGGCCAGTCCGAAGTACAGAGCGACGGCACCGGAAATAATGTGCACCAGATTGTGCGCCAGGCTCAAGTGTGTGCCGAGAAAGTTGGGAGCAATGAATCCAACTATCCCGACTAGGATAAACACTATGCCTAAGATTGTGCAGATGGTCTTTGCCATAACTCTCTCTTTCTCTCCTTTGCGAGAAATAGGTTGACAATCATGGATGAGCAGGCCGCGCACCTTTGGCCTGCATGGCCGGGCGGCGCTTGCTCCCTTGAAGCTTCTATGGCGATTCGAGCGGATTGTACACTAAAGAAGCCCTTCCGCTTAGAAAACTTTTCATCAATCTCGCGCGCCCGCCAAATGCGGCCTCATTTGAGATGAGATTTCGGCGGGTGCTATACTCAGCCTATGTGTTACAACTCTAAATTACGTAAGAGGCGCGAGAACGGATTTACAAGCCTCCTTCGTTTAGCGGGGGCGCTGCTCGTCTCACTGCTACTGCCTCTCGTGGCGAGCGCCTATACCGTCATCCTGCGCGACGGAAGAAGCGTCCAGATACCGGATAACTTCAGCGTGACGAGTGCAGGGATAACCTATGAGTACGCGCCGGGTCTGTACGTCACCATACAGATGACTAGCATAGACGTTGCCGCAACGGAGCGCGCCAACCGTGAAGCGACGGGCGCTCTTCTATCCCGCGAGGGGAAGCAGACGAGAGCGGTCGCGCAAAGCCCTCGTCCGGCTAACGGCGCGCGACCAACTCTGACGGACAAGGAGCTTGAAAGCGCGCGTCTGAGGCGGGAGGCG
>JACVRN010000005.1 GCA_014534425.1 Pyrinomonadaceae bacterium | reverse complement strand
TACCTCAGATATAAAGCTAAACTCTCGCCCATCTCCTCAATTCCTGCTCTACATTTCGTATAAACAACTCTTCGCTATCGGAATTTAATGGAATCGTGGTAAATGGTTTTGGACGATCTTTTTTTGATAGATAACTTCGCAGGTTTTGGGTCGTAATGTTAGACACAAAACCGCTTAGTTGATACTGGCTGCAATCGCTTCGTAATCCGACAAATGTTCGTGCCAGCGAGACACCAGGAGTGCTAGAGTAGAACTTACATTCAAATAGCATGATGAGGTTTTTGCCTGTTTTAGGTAAGCGACGGGTAACTCGCACAGAATTACAATGACGAGCATCGCAAATTGATACGTCAATCTCATGGGTGGCACTAGAGTGACCTTCATACTCTACATCTACATGGATTTCAAAATCTTTATTACCTACAGTACAACTTGCATAGCAGAAATCCTGATCTCTAGAAGCCATTGAGCCAGGTGCGCCACGAAAGACAAGGGTAGAAGGATTATTTCCGGTTTGAATGCCTACTAATGTTACTTGGCCTCCGGCTCTTTTGACTGCTTCGACACAAAGACTGAAGATGTATGTCTCATAAGCTCTTTCACAAGTATTGGAATTTAACTGCAGCAGGGAGCTAGTGGCGGGCAGATTTAGTAGATTGTCAATTGCGTCTCGGAGCTCCGTAAGCGTAGCCATCTTATGACTCCTGAATAAGTATAATTAGGCGTTTAAGCATATCGGTAATAACCTGCCTATCATTTTGCGGCACTATTAAATCAGAAGCTGAGAATTCTTGGATATTGGAGAGAAAAAGATAGCCCCTATCTTCTGACCTCCACACAATGTCAGATGACTCCCGCTTGAGCATCTTGACAGTATGGTCGCCTATGCTCGGAAGCATATCTAAGCGTGTTTGTATGACCTCAACTGCCTTTTTAACAGCTTCCTTTGGGGTTGGCAGCCGCGTCTCTTTAGTACCCACTTCTCGATAGTAGGATAAGGGCACTCCTGATTCTTGAGTATCATCAGTTTCTTCTATAACTCTGGTTGAAACTGCTATTCTGATCTCATCAACTATATCTACTGCCCCTATTTCAGTTAGGCGACGGAGAAGATAGTCAAGCAATTCAATCCATTCATTATCTTCCAGCATGTAATCTCCGATTTGTATTCTTAACTGCTAATGTCATATTCAAGACTATTGCAAATTTGGGGTTCTCGCAATCTGTATCACACTAATATTGTGGAATAAACAGCGTCTAATGCTCGAATTAGCGCGGGGGCGCTAGAGCGGCAACCGCAAAGGAATAATTGATGATGCAAGCCACGCAATCGCCGCTCGCGTTGAATGAGTTGTTAGATTGCGCCTTCCGCCAAGACGATTCAAGTCGGCATGGCTCATTCTTCCCACAGCCGCTCATCACGAATGACTTTACAGTGGTAGCAGGCGCTACGCTCACCATCAACATTATACTAATGGTGCTCCGCGCTTACGGATTCGCAATCTTCGCCTTTATCCACCCATAAGCAGACAGGTCGTGACAGTAGCACACGCCAAATGGTGCGCCTCCGATTTATCGCGGGGCGGGAAAAAATAAAGCGCGCACACGCGTAGAGCGCTAGTCAGATCAAATCGCGCGCATCTATAGAATCTTTAATATCTTGCCACAACGCTGGCAGGTCGTAGTTTCATCCCAACCTAGCATCAAATCAAAAAACTTACTGTTTCTATGCTGACACATGATTTGTTGCGGCCGGTGCTTTTAATACCTCTTCGTAAGTTTGCTGCGTCCTCTGTTTTTCAACGTACTTAACTGTCGACCACCCGCCGCTCGCGTCTATTAAGACGCGAGGGTCTTGTGGGAAAGCTTCCCAGTTCTTTCCGAACCCAATATATACGCTGCTTCCAAGGCTCATCGGCAATTCACAGTCCAATAAAACTTCCGCGCACTTCTTAAAATCATAATAGTATCTATCGGCAATATCAGGGTTAGACGCGTCGGCCACAGAAATGATGAGTTTCTCGGGCTCCAACAGCCGCCTTGCGATTCCCAGTTCCCATAAAACTCCTTGCGCAATTCCGGCCTGAATAATAACGAGTCGCGAAATTGACATGAGGTAGATAACGCCTGCACGCCACGTGTTGTCATCAAAATATAGCCGCACGGGTCCGGGCATGGGCCCTTTCTCATTAGGCCCGCCCACGGCTATGACCGGCCCATACTGCTCATAATGTTCAGCCAGCCTTTCATCCACTCTCCTCGTAACTTCCAGCGGTAATTCATATATTTGATCGGAGGAGAACAGACGCAGATACAAGATTGGTGCCCGCCCATCGGCACACAACTTTTGGTACGCATTATAACGTCGACGCTGTGCAGACCACCTTCTACGCTCAAATCCATGCCTGACCCGCTTTAGTTTTTCATAAAGCCCCGGCAACGTTTTGATCGGCAGTTCCATCGCTCGCACTTGCCCTACGAACAGCGCGAACAGAGTCACAGCAATGAGGGCGAGGGCGGCGAGCAACCAGAGCAGGGAGAAGAATAAAAAGAGGGCCCACGCAAAAAGTTCCCCTATAACGCCATACACGTAATTTCTCCACGTGGCATACCTGACAGCAAAAACTATAGGCTGTAGGTGGGGGTTAGTGAGCTGTTTGTTGTCGTTACTTTTGGCTTCCAGCATCAGCCGTGCATTGGGAACGGAAACCGCGCACTCCAGTTCCCAGAACACTTCCTTCAAAATCCGCTTCTGCCACGGCCTCAAATCCTCTAACCGGGTCATGAGTTATTCTCCGACGTACAACTCGCGTGAGGGTTCTGTTGCGGAGCGCCCATCTCCTGCATGGAGCTGCCGCCGGGACGGACGAATCCTCTATGAGAGGCAGGCTAAATCGTTCCTGCCCAAGGCTTATTCGGCTTTTCTTAATTCCGCCGCATCCGCTCACTGACACGCAAGCTCCTTTCACTCTATTCGCTTTTCTACGTTATCAAGACTGTCCACGACGAGATTAAGAATAATTTTGTTGCTCGGAAATAATTTCTGCATACTCTTTTGTAAGGGCACGAACGCCTTATAAGCATCCGGGTCGGTCGTAACTGTGGAATAACAGGAAATAGAGATTTCGTAGTTATTATCCACCTTTTTTACATAAAGAACTGTTGGCGGGACTTTCTTGAAGAAGCCCGTTGTTGTCAGAGCGGCGGCGAGTTTATCAATCTCCTCCACCGAAATATTACTTTGCAAGAAAGAGATTTTATGCCCGAGCGCTCTGTATGTTTTAGATGTTGGGACTTCAATATTTAGTCTTTGCGTTGTGGGATAAACCACTTGAGCCGGAAAGCTGTGAGCTGTTCGTGTATCCCATAGGCGCTGCTGCGAGTGCGATACCAATCACCGGAATAATAGTTATTATCAACCCGACAATAGATATTCCAGCGATGTTCAGCCAACTGTGCGTCGCCCCGCCTGCGTTGATGTGCGCGTCTATCTTTGCTCCTTGATATTGGCGAATGAGGATATAAGCGATTCCTGTATAAATTCCCGGGATAGCTTTCCCAGCGTATTCTATGTCCGAGACCAAAAATGCCACGCCAAAAATGAACACGGTCGCGATGATCGTAATAATCCATGTTTGCTTGGCCTTGTCTACTTCATCAAACGCTTCAAAATTCCGAGCAATAATGTAACCTGCCACCAGAGGCCCACCTACCGCAGAACCAACCCAGATGGATTTGTCTGAGTAAATTATTTCAGTTGGAAATGGAGTGTCTGAGTTTATGTCTTGTCCCCCAGATACATTGCTCATTTTTTCCCTCCTGTACTCATTCAATGAGTCAGGTATGGGTTTGGAGGATTGAGAAGCAGCCGAAGAAACTTTCGCTACTTGAGAATTAAAGTTTGATTCAGAATTGTGGGTTTTAAATGGACTAGGCGGATGCTCATCCATAACTGCGGTTTCATCTTTCGGAGTAGAACAACTCCAACAATGAATGCGGTCCTTTCGATTTTCTTTACCACAGGGTTTACATATCCACATTTCGATTCTCCAACAGTTGGATTAAAGTAAAGCAATCTAAGTACTCGAACAAAATTAGCTTAAACCAAGATTGAACTCTGAGAAGCGAATCTTCAACCCTTTACCGACTGCTGAGAGCGCTTGTCTAACTTGATAGAACAGCCCCTCCGTCGTCGTGTAATCCTCTGGCTGCAACCATTCATACTTTAGTTTGCGCCACAACCTCTCAACAATGTTCAGATGCGGCGAGTATGGCGGCAAGTAAAAGATGAACAACCCGCGCTGTTGCCAAAACGGGCGACGCACCTGCATCTGCTTTGAGGTGTGAACTCGCGCATTGTCCAGCACCAACACGGTCATCTTCTTAATGGAGAATGACAACTCCTCCAACTGCTTGATGATAAACTCGCTTGTAATACGCTTGCGCGTTGTCTCAAAGAGCAAATCACAGGCTCGGTTCAAAAGCGCGAAGCAGTTCAGCCCTGCTCCTTTCGAGGATGGCATAAATACCTTCTCATCCTTAAACTGCCAACCATAAGGCACGCATGGCTCAATCGAGACGCGGCTTTCATCCCCGTAATACAACTCGATCAGGCCGAGTTGCGGGAGCTTTTCCAATTCGCGCAAGCCCTCCACCTTCAGCCGGTGGACTTCCTCACACGGCTCTTTTGAGGGACGTTTTCTGATTCGTTTATAGCGAGCACCATGTTTTTTATATACCGCTCAAGCGTCTTCTGGCTGAAGGTCTTGCCCATCGCCTTCTCCAACTCTGCCTTGGCAAGACTGATGCGCTGGCGGTTAGCTGTGACTGCCGCTTTCACTCTTGGCAAGTCCTTCTCCGTATCGAGGATCGGCTTGCGGCCTCTTCCCGGCTTTGTCCTCAGCCCTTCGATTCCTTCCAACTCAAACCGCTTGAGCCAGTTGTTGACTACCGCTTCACAACAGCCCACAAGGTCGGCTATCTCTATGGCTGTACGCCGCTCACTTTTCAACAGTATCATCTGACATCGCAGGCGAAAGGCATGGGTATCACCGGCACGATAGCCTTTCTCTAATGCGCTGCGTTGTGCTCTGCTTAATGCGACGGTTTTGATTTTGCCCATAGCAGAGCATATTTTAACCTATTTCTGTCTGAGTACTTAGATTGAATTATCCTATACCTCCTGACATTTAGAAGTATTGCAATTCAGCATTACCCGGCGTTAACCAATACTGGCGATAAATAGCAGTGATCTAGATTATGTTGAAGCGAGAATACGATTTTTTGAGCCTCATCTAAAGTCAAATCAAAAGCCACCTCTGATGTTTTTAACATCAGAGGTGGCTTTAACTTTTTTTCAGGACGCATTTTTATTGTAGGAAATGCATCTCAATTGTCGCCAACGGATCTTTATTGTTCTCCTACAACAAGTGTAACTGCTAAATTAAGTTGCGTATTAGATTATCTGTAAGTTATTAATTCTAGGTTGAAGCTTTCAGCCATCGGTCAAATGACAAATTAACTTACGTGCTGAGTTAAATTTTTCGCTTAAAGTTCTTAGAAGTATTGCAAGATAAGCGGATGAATGTTAAATTGCGCCTCGCTATTAAGCTCTTCCTTAGCATCTTAGTTGACATCTCAACTTCACCGTGAACCTTTACTATGTGATCAAAGGTTTCTTATGTCCATCACAGTTACATGATTGATCTCTTCATTTAAAGCTCAATACTGTAACTAAGTAAATTTGTGGTATAAGAAAAATTATGCAGCTAAAAGAAGCAATTCTCAGCCAATTCGAGCCGGATATTGTGGTACCTCTAATAGAGTTCGGAGAGTCCATTTCACATATCAAGGCTGACGCAATTATGTTTATGGCTAGAAAATCGCTTTGTCTGTATGACGTTTTGTTGAGTCTTGGAGTCCCTCCAACCGAAAAATGCGTAATCAGTGATCGTGTATTGGATATGCGTTTGGACCCATTATTTGGCAAACGGGTCGCCTTGATTGATGATACTTTAATACTAGGTACTACCTTAGCCAAGGCAAAGCGCACATTAGAGAAAGCTAATGCAAAGATAAAGATTCATGTGTTTTGCGTTGATCAGAAGTGGTGGTGCAAAGATCTGCTACAACCTGATCATATCTCTCTACAACTTGACGATTCACGGGTAATGACATTCTGTGCAGGAGAAGTAAGGGCCCTATCACTAGTGCCACGTCCATATCTTGTAGACTTTCCACTTTCGTTACCTATTCGCATTCGAATTGCCGAGTTTTCAGGGTTGCTTTCTTCTGTTGACTGGATCAGCGCTAGAGTCTCTACTGAACTCCAAGGCCGCAACGGCATATGCGCCTTTACATTTTTCCCAACAGACAGCGTTATTCAAGAACTAATATCTGGGCTTGGAGCAGATATTGTCTCGTGTATAGAAATAATTAAAGTGCGTGCATTTTCAAGGAGACATGAGGATATATATTGGACACAATTGGTGCCGACGTTGACTTTAAAACCGATTAAAGAGTCGGATCTAAAAAAAATATTTCATTATCTTCTGGATTCTATATCAGCAAAGTCTCAGGATACCTGTAGAACCTAACCGGTCGGAGGGTGGAGGTCTGTCTTGAGATCATTTCCTGAAACACAGCCGATAGGATTATCTCCATTACCTTCAGCAAGCTCGCCATCCAAGGCGGGGCGTTTTCTTTTCTTGCTGATTATTCTCTACTACCTGCCGCCGTTGTTGTTACTGTCAGGTCATCTCCCGTTCACCTGGCGTTTTCAAATCTTGGCCTTCATGACCGTAATTATGCTCGCTTACGATTGGTGGCACGGGCTTAGTCTTAGAGAATTAGGATTTAGAACCGATAATTTGAAGGGTTCTCTGTTATTAAATTCCTTCGTATCCCTGTTGCTGGTTTTATTTATGTTCCTATCATTCAAGGCCGGGCTGATACGAACGCCGACGGCGCCTGTATGGAAGCTCTTTTTTGCATACTATCTGCTTATCTCTAGTCCGTCACAGGAGTTTCTTTTCCGCAGCAATTTATTCGCACTAATGCACAGGCACAATATTCGAGGGGCAATTTTACAGGTTATAGTGGCGGCGGCTACTTTCAGCTTTCTGCACGTTTTCTACAAGGATCCGCTTATTCTCGTAGCTACTTTCGCTATCGGAATATTGTGGGGCGTGATTTATTATAAGTATCCTAATTTTTGGGGCGTAGCTTTATCGCATGCGGTAGTGGGTGTCGCCGCGATTCTAACAGGACTGGTCTGAGTTGATGGCCGGAACGCAATTTAGCTGAAGCTACCGATTTACCCGTAGCCTCTAGGGTCGCTTCGCTTTTGATTGATGAATCCCCAGGAAAAACTCGCGCAGATAATCATGTGGGAACATGTAGCCTCCGCCAACTTTACGCATCAATTTAATGGCGCTGGCTTTCTTCAGGAAATCAACAAGCCGCAACGGCGCAAGACCGCGTAGTTTAAGGACGAGGCGCAGACTCAAGTGTTGCATCAAAGGCATGCCGCCGTATATCAAAGAAGTAACGCCGACTGTCAAACCGAGTATGCCGTTGACAATCCCCTGGTCTTGTCTGGAGATAATCTGGTTCGGTTTATAGGTCACCCAATAGATGATGCCGAAACAGATCATACCAATGAGCGCATGCAGCAGACCCATCAGTAGTGCGTTATAGGCCGATCGCAAGATACCTTGATTGGGATACGACTTGATTTCGTGACTGATTTTACGATAACCGAAAGCACGCGCGAGAATCAGCACCATTACGATACCGAAGCTCCAGCCATGAGTCGGGTCGAAGAGCTTACCAAAAATCACTCCTACGATGGCGGCGGCTGCTACGCCGAAGAGCGCTATGCGTACGTTCCACTTCCGCCGCTCGAAAGGGTGTATTCGGTCGCGGTTGTGGTCGCGTCGTTTCATCACTAGCAGTAACACGATTGCTCCGAGACCGGCTGAAATTAGTCCCTGAGTTAGCCAGCTATCCTGATTTGTCAGAGTTGATGAGAGTGATTCCTGGGCATTGAAGCTTTTTTTATCGTAGCCCATGCCTATGGCAATCATGCGGCTAACGCCGAAAGCTAGACCACAGGCGATTCCGAAGTCCCAGGTTTTTAAGAAAGCGAATCCGATGGCGACAATCGCGCCACAGCCAAGCGCTGTTAAGAACATGCACCTGGAAGAGAAGTGCCAGAGCGTCTCAGGAATCGGAGCAGGATTATCTGCACCGGCATGAGCCGCAGCCCATTTGACAGCCGCCTCTTCATAGCCTATGGCCCAACCGGCGGGCAGGCCGACTAATATCCATACGAACAGGAAGAGGAACAGGCAAACAAGAGCGCGATACAACCAACGGTCAGAAGATGCCGTCAGCCACGGCGGAGCGGGCTGCAACTGGTCTACTAGAAAGAGCTTTGAGCCGCCCCGCTCCATCTTCTCGGCCAACTCTCCTAGGTAATCGCGCCATAGCCGGTAGTGTTCGCTCAGGCTGCGCTTGCCGCTACGATTACAGGCACTAACATATTTTTCAAACAGATGTTTTCGATGGGCTTCCTCGTCACCCTTGCCGCCTTCGACAATCACTTGTGCGCTGAGGCCATCTTGCTCCTCGTAAGCTATGGACATTATTTTCAGCAGAAAAGGTGTTCGCGCCATCTCTCTAAGCGTAGGGTCTTCAGCTATGGCCTTTCGTAGTGACTTAAGTTTCTGTCCTGCCTTCTTCAGGTAAGTCTCGACCTGCTTGTCTGTCAGTGGTAATACCCTGAGAATCGCATTATCTCTACGGGTGTGGAGTTTTATTCCCAGAGCTTTATACTCGTCTTCGCGGCAGCAGAGCGCCAGCCAGGTGTCTCTCCATTCGATGTACTTATTAAGCTCTTCCAGACATTTACGGCGGCAAGTCACGCTCAATTTTTGGGCACCGTTTTCGTCGACGGAAGCAGGTTCCGGCCCGCCCGCAGTAATTTCATCCAGCCCGTCCAGTAAAAGAATGAGCCACTCGTTGTCCACGAAGTGCTGGGCCAGCTTGCGCGACAGGTCGTAGACCGAAACCAATTCGGAAATCAGCCAGTCCCTCATAGACTCCTTGCGGCTCGCCCAATCAACCCACGAAGATAAGTTTAAGACTACGGGAATCCGCATGTTTCGATCCTGTTCGGCGCGCTTCAGCAACTCGTTCAACAATTCAAGCAGCAAGAAAGTTTTGCCTGCGCCCGGGTCGCCCAGAATCAGCAACGAGTGGTCAGCTTTGTTGAAGGCTGCATACACGTCTTCCTCTGCCCGTGCGGGACGCGCGAATGTAGCCTCTGCCGTTGTATCGTTGTTCGCTTCTTTACTTACACGAAACCTAATCCTGAGGGAGGCACCGAACGGGGCCTTCATGTCCTCAAGCACTCCCTTAATCCACATTTCGCGTACCGCGTTAAGCAAATGCTTGCGATTCTCTGTGTAATCGACCTTGAAACTAAAGCGGTCAATTATCAACTTAAAGCGCTCATAGATTCTCTGCCAGAATGGTTCCTTAATGATGACGATATGCTCTTCGGCATCAGTTCTGGGGTACGGCTCACGCTCATGTAGCTGGCGATTGGCTGCCGGGGGATTTATCGGTCGACCATACACGCGCTTCACCTGATCAAGCAGTAGGCGTCCCGCCTCTCTTTCAGTTTTACCTACAAGGTCAATATTAACGATTGCCGCTAGCAGTCCCTTCGGCTCGCACTCCTTTACGCGAACAGGCAACAGTTTCCTTTTCTTTCCTGTCGGGTCATGGACTAAAGCTGCGGCCCACTCCGGTTGTGTGTATTGGGATTGAAGGTAATTATTTGACAGTATAGCGATGGTGCATCTGGAATTGATGATGGCCTTATGCATTTCCAGGACGAAATTGGAGCCGGGCATGAAATGCCAAGCCTGAATAATAACCTCATAGCCAGCGTTATCGAGTTCCCATGCGACCCACCTGGCCCATGCCTCGTCAGCCTGGTTATAGCTTATGAAAAAGTCCTTCATATCATGTCAGTAAAAGATTAGACGCGACAGTCATACTCAATGGCCGATTTGTAACTAACCTTTTATTCCCTGCTGCCACTATCAGAGAGGTGAGATCGTGGACGTTATGATGAAGCCTTCGGGTGCTGCTCGCTAGACATGAAGTGACAGTCAATCCAGGATTTGAGCGGGGATACAATAGTTTCATTCGATTCGAGTTGTCAATCGTTAGATAGAGATCAAAAATGAAAGTGAAGCAGATGGTGAGAACAAAAATTCTGCGTAGGTGGAAAGCTTAGCTTGATCATCCCTTACATTACGAGTCAGGGCGTCTGCATGATTGAGTTGGCGGCTTCCTTTGATGAGAGGACGGGGACGATTTCGAAGTCTACTAAATCCTGCCAGTGGGTTGTCCATTCGTGGAACAAGTTTGGGTCTTCGCATTCCATTAGTTGAAAGCAGCGCTCGAAGCCTGTGTCCGTCCAGCTTTCTATGTAGCTCAGTCCTTCGGGCAGCATGCGACCGCGCTCGCGGAATCTCTGGTAGACGGCCCGTGCGTCTCGATTGCGGAAGCGCTCGATTACCATGAAAAGCATGTGGTCTCCTTCCCCGTTGCTCATGCTCTCTTTCGAGAGGGCTGGAATGATGTGGAAGTACTATAGCAAATTACCCGTCGAAGGGGTCTGCCTAAAGGCGTGGGTCATGTGGTAGGCTTGCGGCTGATGGGTGCGCTTGAGCAAAAGTCCGAAGGCGCTTTGGCGCTGCGTAAGAGAATCGGGTGGTTGATTGTGGGCAGGCTTGTGGCCGCCGTTCTTTTCCTGCTGGCCGCAGCCCTCTGGACGCATGGTGGCATCAGCGCCCTGGCGCGTGTGGCCCTGAGCGGCACCTGGCCCATCTTCGTCACGGTCGTAGTCCTCTCGCTCGCCTACATCCTTGCGCTGCGGTTCTTCACGCGCTGGCAGTTGCAGGCCAGCATTCAATTGTTGATTGACGTGCTGCTGGTGACGTGGCTGGTGTGGGCCACAGGCGACATCAGTTCGCCTTACGCAGCCGCCTACATCCTGGTCATCTCTGCGGCCAGCATCTTTTTAGGCCCGCGCGGCGCGCTCGTCACTTCGGTCGGCTGTGTCGCGGCCTTTACCTTTATCACGCTTGCCACCGCGTCGGGCTGGATTCCGCCTTACGCGCATGACCCTGAGAATGCTCTGACGGCCAAGGCCGTGCAGGCCATAGGCATTAACGACATAGCCTTTCTGGTCGTGGGCCTTCTGGCTGCGAGGCTGGCCGAGCGGCAGGCGCGCTCCGATGTGCAGTTGATTGAGGCCACGCAATCGCTCGCCACGCTTCGCGCACTGCACGAGCGCATAGTCGAATCCATACGCTCAGGCGTAGTCACCACAGACCTTCAGGGCCGCATCTTCACCTTCAATGCTGCGGCTGAAGAGATTACAGGCTATAAGGCTTCGGAGGTGCGGGGGCAGGGCGCGTCAATCTTCTTCGGTGAACTGAAGGAGCGCATAGAGCAGTCCATGATTGCGGCGAAGGCCGGAGAGCAAAGCCCTCGCTTCGAGTCTTACTGTTTGACCTCGGACGGGCTGCGCCTGCGCCTTGGCTACAGCATCTTTCCGCTCTTCTCCGAGAAGGGAGAAAACACAGGGCTTGTCATTACCTTTCAGGATTTGACGGAAGTTCGCGCGCTGGAAGAAGCCGCGCGTCGTCAGGACAGGCTGGCCGCAGTCGGGCGCGTGGCCGCAGGCATAGCGCACGAGATAAGAAATCCTCTGGCTTCCATGCGCGGCTCTATTCAGGTGCTGCGCTCAGACTTGGACGCAGACTCTTCCCAGGCGCAGTTGATGGAGATTATCCTGCGCGAATCGGATCGTCTCAATCAAATCATAGCTGACTTTCTCACCTACGCTCGACCGCGCAACACGCAGCTTGCGCTCATAGATCTGCGCCAGCCGCTTCAAGAGACCTTCACGCTCCTGCGTCATAGCCCTGAGATACGCGACGGCCATATCCTTGAAGAAGATTTGCCGGGCGAGGCCGTGATGGTCTCCGCCGACGCTTCGCAGTTGAAGCAGGTCTTCTGGAATCTCTCTCGCAACGCTCTGCAAGCCATGCCGGAGGGCGGCAAGTTGCGCGCAGAGCTTGGGCGCACTACGACCGGACGCCTTCGCATCACCTTCAAAGACACTGGCGCGGGCATGACGCCCGAACAGGTAGAGCACCTCTTCGAGCCTTTCTCTTCATCGACCACGGGCGGCACCGGCCTTGGGCTTTCAATCGTCTATCAAATCGTGCGCGACCACGGCGGCACCATCAACGTACGCAGCCGCGAAGGACAGGGGACGACGATTACTGTCGAGTTGCCGGGAGCAGGTTAAGGAAGAGGCCCGCGCGATTCAAACAAAGCGCAGTTGAAAAATTTGCCGTATAGGCTAGAATAAGCCGTCATTATTTTTTCGGAGCGCCCGCTATGTTCAGCGTCCTTCGCCTCATCATTCTCGCCTGCTCGCTTGTCATAGCTCTAAGCGGCAGCGCCTTTGCTCAACAGACTGTCAATCTAGTCTTCGATTTCAGCAGGGGCACAGAGGGCTGGCTGGCGGACTTTTCCGACTATCCGCCCGCGACCAACAAAGATAATTTCTACGAGTTGCAGGCGGGCTTGCGAACTTTGCCCGCAGAGATTGATGCCAGCCGCACAGGCTTTTACTTTCAGGGCAGCAATCACTCCGGCGACCTCTTCTCGTTTATGAAGCGGCGACTCAGCGCGGCAGACGGCATTGCGCCGCGCACGCGTTACCAGATTACCTTTACGCTCACCTTTGCCTCTAAGACGCAGACGGGCTGTGTCGGCATAGGAGGCGCACCGGGCGAGAGCGTCTATCTGAAGGCGGGCGCGTCTTCCATAGAGCCTCTTCCCTTACCCAACTCCCAGGGCTGGCTCGTCATGAATGTTGATAAGGGAAACCAGTCGCAGGGCGGCCCTGCGGCTTCCGTGGCGGGTAATATAGCTAACGGCCTGCCCTGCAATTTAAGCTACCAGCCATACGTCACTGTGCGGCGGACTCACCAGCACACGTTTGAAGTCGCCTCCAACTCTAACGGAGAGCTTTGGCTTTTGGTGGGCACGGATTCCGGCTTCGAGGGACGTACGACCTACTATTACCAGCGCGTAGAGGTAAAGCTCACGCCCGTTGGGACAGTAGCAGAAGCAGCGCCGACCCTGTTCACGGATGCTAACACTGCCGGGACGCTTGCGCTGGATTCCGCGACCTTCATGCGCGACCCGCTTCCGCCCGTCAGCGCTCAACTCTTCAGCGATGACAAACGCACTCGTGTCATCTTGTTTGCGCGCGACCTGGAGCTTCTGCCGGGCGAAGACGCTTCGGCGGTGACGGTCTTGGCGGAAGATTCCCAGCACAAGATTTATCCGCTCGCGGTAGAGTTCGTGGGCAAAGTCCCCAAATTTGACTGGCTCACGCAGGTCAACGTCAGGTTGCCGGACGAGCTTTACAAGTCGGGCGGCGTGTGGATAACCGTCAAGGTACACGGCCTCGCCAGCAACAAAGCGTTCCTGTCTCTCAAGCCTTAAGCAAACAACTAAATTTTTTCTCTGAACCGCTAACCTTTCCCTCCCGTAATGTCTCAATAGTAGTAGAAGCGTTTTGGTCGGGCGCGGGACATGAATGGCGAAAGAGAGGGATGATCCGCCGGATGAGGTGCTGGTTGTGGCGGCCATACTCGGCGACCTTGAGGCGTTTAATGAGTTGGCCGGGCGTTATCGTGCGGCGGCTGTGCGTACGGCGCAAGCTGTGGTCGGGCGCGACATGGCCGAAGACGTAGCGCAGGACGCTCTTCTGCTGGCCTTCAAGGCTCTGCCCTCGATTGAGCAGCCGTCAAGGTTCGCGCCCTGGCTCGGAGCCATCACGCGAAACCGCGCCTTGCGCTTCGGCAAACAGGAGAGCGCGCGGGACAAGGGGCGCGTCGAACTGGACGAAGTTCTGCTGTCGGAGATTGACGCTCTCTCGCGCCCTTTTCTGGAGGAGACGGAGGCCAACGAAGAGTTGAGGCTCGCGCTCGAAGGCGTCCCAGAAGATTACGCTCTGGTGCTCAAGATGCATTTTCTTGACGAGATGCCTTTGAAACGCATAGCGGCTTTTCTGGGCGTGCCGCTCTCGACCGTCAAGTGGCGCGTGCACAAGGGCAAGCAACTCTTGCGCGAACAGGTTGAACTTTTAAGTAAATCGGAGGTGCATAGTGGAAAGAGAACAGGAAATAACCAAGCTCGTTAACGTGCTTCATCGCATAGCGCGGGCAGCAGCCTTCTCGTCATGGATTAAGAGAGAAGACGACGCCGTCAAGTTCTGCGCGGCTCAATATAACTGCGTCCTGAAGCGGCTCAGAGAGCTTGAACCGGCCATCGTCTCCCTCTTCGGAGAACTGAGCGAGGACGCCTCGCCGCACGTCATGCGAATGGCCGCGAACGACCTGGCCGCATATTTCGAGGACGAGTTGCCTGGAGCTAAAGAGGGACACGGGCGCAAGTCTTGCCGCCCGCACAGGGTCGCATTCGCGTGGTCGCCTATGCACGGGAGGCACT
This sequence comes from Pyrinomonadaceae bacterium, assembly GCA_014534425.1. Taxonomy (GTDB): domain Bacteria; phylum Acidobacteriota; class Blastocatellia; order Pyrinomonadales; family Pyrinomonadaceae; genus JACVRN01. Next base: position 82,222 of record JACVRN010000005.1, on the reverse strand, counting down.
GCTAAAAGAGGAATTATGGAAAGAGAAAAAGAGATAGCAAAGCTTGTCAACGTCCTCAGGCGCACGTCTCGCATGGCGCTGCACTCTGAATGGACAGGCGGCAAAGACGACGCCGCTCGTTACTGTGCAGAGCAATACAACCGCGTGCTCGCGCGACTCAGGGAGATTGACCAGAGCGTTGGCACTGTCTTCGAGCCTTTGCCTTCGGGAAGCTCGCTCATGGTTGCAGCAATGGCCTGCCGACAGTTGGCTGCCTACTACGAGGACGAAGTCGGCGGCGGAGGGCCGGGAGCGAAAGTTTACGGCATACAGTTCGACCGCGAGAGCTTCAAGGAGTTCTGGCAGAAGAGCGCACGCGAGATAGAAGACCTTGGCGAATACATACGCGAGAGCATAGAAGAATGGGTTCGCCAGCGCAAGAAGAGCGGTAAACCCGAATCAAATAAGGGCGCAGAGCAATCTGCCGGAGAAAAGAGTTAGCTCAATACGGCAGTGCATCTTGGCTTTGTGAAGACGAAAAAGATGATAGCTTAGCCTTGAAGGCTAAGCTATCATCTTTTTCGTCTTCAGAGATTTTTGAGAGGTGATTTCAAATGAAGAGAAGATTTACGCTGCTGCTCCTCCTCTATCTGTTATTTCACCTCCCTTTCACCTGCTCGTACGCCCAAACCTTTGCAGACCCTTCGCTCTCGGCAGAGATAGCACGCATCAAAATCATAGACAATCACGCTCACCCCATGCGCTTCACCGCGACAGGCGAGCCGCCCGATAATGAATATGACGCGCTCCCCGGCGAAGGACTTGAAGCGCCGGGCCTGCCCTTTCGTTTGGGGCCGGATAATCCCGAATGGATAGAGGCTTGGCGTGCGCTGTTCGGATACAAATATACGGACGCTTCGCCTGAGCACATGCGCGAGTTAACGGACGCCAAGCTGCGAGTCATGATTGAGCAGGGCGAGCGCTATCCCGCGTGGGTTCTGGACAGCATAGGCATAGATACAATGCTCGCCAACCGTGTCGCTATGGGTAAGGGTCTCGTAACGGGCCGCTTTCGGTGGGTCTCTTTCGTAGACGCGCTGCTCTTCCCCCTGAGCAACGAGCAGAGCAAGAGCGTCAACCCGGACTACCGCGTGTTCTTCACAGAAGAGGAGCGACTGTTCAAACGTTATCTGAGAGAGTCAGGGCTGTCAGCCCCGCCCTCTACGCTCGATCAGTATTTAAGGCGCGTCATCACGCCCACGCTCGAAAGACAAAAGCGTGCCGGTGCGGTGGCCGTCAAGTTTGAAGCGGCCTACCTGCGCTCGCTGGATTTCAGCGACGCCACGTTTGCCGACGCGAGCCGCATTTACAGTCGCTACGCGAGGGGAGTTGTGCCTCCCGCAGCCGAGTACAAGACGCTTCAAGACTTTCTCTTCAGGCACATAGCGCGTGAGGCCGGAAAGCTCTCGCTCGCTGTACACATACACACGGGCGGCGGCATAGGCGCGTATTTCAACGTGACGAACAGTAATCCTCTGCTGCTGATGTCTGCGTTTAACGACAAGAGCTTGAGCAGAACAAACTTCGTGCTGATTCATGGCGGCTGGCCGTTTGCGCGCCAGGTCACGGGGCTTCTTAATAAACAGAACGTCTACCTAGATTTCTCCGCCCAATCCTTTATCCTTTACCCGCGTGAGTTGAGCGAAAACATAAGAGCCTGGCTGGAGTTCGCGCCGGAGAAAGTAATGTTCGGCACAGACGCCTTCACCTTCGGCCCGGAAGTCGGATGGGCGGAGGTGGCGTGGCTTTCCACCAGGACGGGGCGCGAGGCTCTGGCGCTCGCCCTGACCGGGATGGAGAAAGATAAAGAGATAACCCGCGCACGCGCTTTAGAGTTGGCGCGCATGGTCTTACGCGAGAACGCCCGCAACCTTTACGGCTTCAAATGAAAGGCAGTAAGGATTAGAATAGCGTTATGGCTGATAAGAAACGCGCGCTCCTGATTGTAGATGTTCAGAACGATTTTTGTCCGGGCGGCGCGCTCGGCGTCGACAAGGGCGACGAAGTGATAGCGCCGCTCAACCGGCTGGCGCGCGAGTTTCTGTCGCGTGGCGACATCGTCGTCAAGAGCCGCGACTGGCATCCGGCAACGACTAAACACTTCGCTCAGTACGGCGGCACATGGCCCGTGCACTGTGTACAGGAGACCGTGGGCGCAGAGTTTCATCATGAGTTGATTGACGACCCGCGCATCATAATCATCTCTAAGGGAATGGGCGACGAAGACAGCTACTCTGCTTTTGACGGCACAGATTTGGCGGAGCGGCTGCGCGCAGAGAATGTAGAAGAGGTCTGGGTCGGAGGTCTTGCTACGGACTACTGCGTGAAGAACACCGCGCTCGACGCCCTGCGCGAAGGCTTCCGTGTCAAAGCCCTGGCCGACGCCATGCGCGCAGTCAACCTAAAGCCGGGCGACGACGAGCGAGCCATAGAAGAGATGCGCTCCGCAGGCGCGGAAATCATCCACGAAGCCAAACGCATGGCAGCGCGTCGTTGAATCAATCTCTTTTCCTGTCCATCCTGTTTGAAACTTCCTCTATAACTATTGACTCATCTCTAAACTTGGCTTATTTTCCAGGCAACTCGCACTTCTATTCTGACGGGCAGGTGTGATGCATGGACTCTAAGGGCCATTCCAGAGAAACATCTTATCGAGCCGGTTCTTCGTACAGGCCAGCGCTCTCCTTCTCGTCTCCGCTTTCCTTTAACTCGTCGGGTGTTTGTGACCTTCAAATCACCGCGCCGAGCGCCAGCGAAGAAAGCCGCCTCTTCGATTTGATAGGCAGGATAGATCACAAGGTCTTGCAGGGCCATTCCCTCTACATACAGATTCGCGGAATAGCTTACAAGGTTCTGTACGGCGTCTACTGGCGCAGCGTCTACACGGACAAACAGTTCTGGGGCCTGCGTTGCGAAGAGATAGAGCGCGGCATGTGGGCCGACGATGATTACGACACCACGCCCGTAGACCTCGCCATACGCTACACGGAAGAAGGCTGGACAGTAGAGGAACAATCGCTCCAACTTCTGCTCAACCGCGACCTGCCGCTTTTTTAAAGCAGGATGCAGGAGTCAGAATAAAAGGCCGCAGACCGTTTCTTCTTCAAACGGCTCAACTCGCATAACGTCTACTAACTTCTAACCTCTCTCCTCTAATCTCTGCTTTTCCCTTTTCACTTTTGCCTTTATCATTCGCGCGTATGGGGACATTGAATATTGACAGGTATCACGCGGCGATGGGCGACGCTTCGTATAAAGAAGTGACCCGTCTGCACAAGAAGTCTTTGAGCGAGGCCGAGGCCACGTTTTATGTCACGCAGCGCAAGCTGTCGTTTGCGCCCTGCCTTGGGCACGAGCGCTTGGTGCGCTTTCTCATGGACAGCCAGATTGATCGCCCGCGCTTGAGATTTCTGGAGCAGGATCGCGGCGGGCTTACGCTCTTCGCGGACGCTATCGAAGACATGCTCTTCGTAGGAGTGGTGCGAGCGGTGCGCCCTGGCACAATCGTCTTCGCCAATGAACCCTTCGCGGACATCGCGGGAGCCTTCGGGCTGACGCAGGCGCAGGAGATAAAGTTCGAGCATGCCTTTGACCTTCCCATGACGACCGCCAGCATAGCCATGCAGTTACGCATGGCCGCAGGCGACAGGTGGCTCTCAGATTTCTCGCTCCGCCGCGACGGCGACGTTGAGCGCGGCGTGGAGGTTGCGACCTACGCTTTCATAGGCGGCTTCAACGACACGTCCAATATGGAGGCGGCGCACCGCCTCGACATACCTGCGGTCGGCACAGAAGCTCACTACTGGCAGCAGGCTTACATAGAGTTCATGTACGAGCCTGAGATAGACGCGCGCACGGGCCGCCCGAAGCATTTCGAGCAGGTGGCTTTCGAGAGATGGCTGGACGCGAATCCGAACGGCACCACGCTCCTGCTGGACACGATTGACGTTTACATGGGCGCGGTGCATGCGGCTCTGGCGGCGACTTCAAATGAAAGCCGTCGTCGCGCCTTCAAGGGCTTTCGCGTTGATTCGGGAGATTTGGCAAAGCTTGGGCGCTGGTGCTTCAATTTCTTCGAGGCCAACGGGCTGCACGGCCTGATGCCTATTCTGACCGGCGATTTGGACGTGGAGAAGTTGAAGAGAATCGTCGATGAGTTTCCCGAAGCGGCGGGCTTCGGCGTCGGCACGAAGCTCTCAAGCGAAGTGCGCGCTATCGCCGGCGTCATCTTCAAGCAATGCCTGATTGAAGGGCGTCCCACGCTCAAGGCTTCCAACACGCCGGAAAAATCCACGCTGCCCGGACGCCTCCAACTCTTTCGCGGCACAAACGCTCAAGGCAATTTCGTAGGCGACTGCATAGCTCTCGACGATGAAGACGTTGAGATTCAAGATGCAGTGAAGGTAGAGCGACTGCTGCTTCCCTTCTGGGAGAACGGCTATTACGAAGCCATCCCCTCAATCGGCAAACAGAAGGCATTCGTAGAAGAACAACGCTCACGCTTTGCGGACATACACAATTACCCCGTGCGATTAAGCGAGCGCCTTCGCACGCTCAGGGACGAATTGACGGCGAGCATGCGCGCGGATGATTCCGGCTGGCGCGATGTGCTGAAAGTGCCTGAGTCCCTGCGCGATGAGCTTAACTACAACACCGCAAGATAATTTGTCATCAGTGCCGCGTGCTCCTTTCCGGCGCTTCGCCAAGCCCGCAGGCTTTGTGTATACTTACCTTTCTGACAACAACTCTTCTCTTAACAAAATTCTGGAGTGATTACGAAAATGAAGCTCTTCACACTCTTGCTGCTTCTCTTTTCTGTGCCTTTGTCTATCGTGGGGCAGACTAAGGAGCGGAAGATTTTTCCGTACAATTACACGATTGACGACCTGCCGAATGGGTTGAGGCTCGTCACTATCCCGACGGATTATCCGAATCTGGTGGCGCTTTACATAGTCGTGCAGACTGGCTCGCGCAACGAGGTCGAGCCGGGCAAGTCCGGTTACGCGCACCTCTTCGAGCACCTGATGTTTCGCGGGAGCGAGAATTTCACGCCTGCCGAGCGCAACGAAATCCTGAAGCGAGCCGGAGCATCCGACAACGCTTCTACCTGGGACGACAAGACCATCTATTACGACATCTTTTCCAAGGAAGACCTGGACAAAGTAATGCAGCTTCAGGCCGACGCTTTTCAGCGCCTCAAGTACGCAGAGGATGCTTACAAGACCGAGACTCGCGCCGTGCTTGGCGAATACAACAAGAACAGCGCCAACCCAACGAGCAAGCTCTACGAGGTGCTGCGCGCGACCGCGTACAAGAAGCACACCTACAGCCACACGACCATGGGCTTTATCGAAGACATAGAGGATATGCCCAACCAGTACCAGTACAGCCTTGAGTTTTACAAGCGCTACTATCGCCCGGAATACACTACCATCGTGGTGGTCGGCGATGTCACTCAAGCTCAGGCGCTAGGCTTAACTAAAAAGTATTTCGGCGAATGGAAGCGCGGCAACTACGTCCCGCAGATTCCTGCGGAGCCGGAACAGACCGAGGCTCGCACGGCGCACATTGATTGGCCGTCGACCACGAACCCTTATCTCGCCGTGGCGTTTCGTGGCCCCGCCTACTCGGACGAGAAGAAGGATAAGGCTGCGCTGGACATTCTTGCTTCCATAGCGTTCGGCGAAAACTCTGACATCTATCAACGCCTTGTGCTGAAGGAGCAGAAGGTGGACGACTGGGACGTATCCTTCGACAACCAGATAGACCCGGAACTGTTCGCCATCACCGCTCGCGTCAAAGACCCCAAGGACATGGACTACGTGCGGGAGCAAATCCTTGCCGCCTTCAAGCGTTACACGCAGGAGTTGGTGCCGCAGGATAAGCTGGACGCCACGCGCTCGCGCATGCGCTACCGCACGGCGCTGTCCATGAACTCGTCGCAGGCCATAGCCCGCGTCATCACGCAGTACATAGCGCTCAAGCGCACGCCGGAAACCATCAACAAGCTCTTTGACCTTTACGACCAGATTACTCCGGCAGACATACGCGACGCAGCCGCGCGCTACTTCGTAGAGCGCAACCGCACCATCGTCACGCTCTCGCAGAAAGGAGGGCAAAAATAGTGTCAGCCTTCACACGCCATTTCACATCACTTTCAATCATGCTCGTGGGCCTCTTTGTGATTGCCATGTCCGAGACGAGTAATAAAGCAGTAATGAACAGTCCTGCTCCGATTGCGACCGTGCTTCAGCCTAATAAGTCGCCACTCGTTACCTTTCGCATTCTGTTCATGACAGGCTCCGCCTCTGACCCGAAGAGCAAAGAGGGAGTGGCCGCTTTGACTGCGGCAATGCTGGCGCAGGGCGGGACGCGCTCGCTTCCTTACGAGAAGATTGTCGAGACGGTTTACCCTATGGGTTTGGCCGCGCCGCTCGGCTGGCAGATTGATAAAGAGATGACAGTCTTTTCAATCACCACGCACCTGGACAATCTGGACAAACACTATGCGCTGATACGCGAGATGCTTCTTGATCCAGGCTTTCGTCAGGAAGACTTCACGCGCCTTAAAACCGACGCGCTCAATTTTCTGCGGCTCACTTTACGCAACGGCAACGACGAAGAGCTTGGCAAGGAAGCTCTCTACAATCTGATTTACAGCAACCACCCGTACGGACACCACAACATGGGGTCGGTCGGCGCGCTCGAACGCCTGACGCTCGCGGACGTGCAGGATTTTTATAAGCAGAATTACACGCAGGCCAACCTTGTAGTCGGTCTAGCGGGCGGCTACCCTGCCAGCTTCCCGCAGAAATTGACGGCAGACTTCGCAAAGCTTCCTGTGGGTAAAGCGGAGCGCATGAAGCTGGACGCGCCGAAGCTAGACACGGGGATGCAGATAGAGATAGTGCAGCGCGACACACGCTCGACAGCCATCTCTTTGGGCTTTCCGATTCCGGTCACGCGCGGCGATAAAGACTTCGCGGCGCTCTCGGTCGTAGCTTCCTACTTCGGCCAGCACCGCTCTTCGAACAGCTATCTTTATCAACGCCTGCGCGAGATACGCGGCCTCAACTACGGCGACTACGCTTACATAGAGTATTTCCCGCGAGGCATGTTCCAGTTCGAGCCTGACCCGAACCTTGCGCGCCAGCAGCAGATTTTCCAGATTTGGATTCGCCCCGTGGAGCCTAAGAACGGCATGTTCGCTCTTCGCGCTGCGCTTTACGAATACGACAAGCTGGTGCGCGACGGGATGACTCAGGAAGTATTCGAGACGACGCGCGAGTTTTTGACCAAGTACTCGAACATACTGACGCAGACGCAGAGCGCGCGTTTAGGCTACGCTCTGGACAGCCGCTTTTACGGCATACCGGATTTCAACCAGTACATGCGCGACCAACTCGCTAAACTGACGCTTGCCGATGTCAACCGCGCCATACGCCAGTATCTTCGCTCGAACAGGATGCGCGTAGTCCTCATCACAAAAGATGCGGACGCTCTGCGCGACGCCATCACCAACAATAAGCCTTCGCCCATCTCTTACGTCTCGCCTCCGGCCAAAGAGATACTGGACGAAGACAAGGTGATACAGGATTACAAGATTGCCGTTCGCCCCGAAAACGTTCGCATCGTCCCGGTCGACCGCATCTTTGAATAAGAAGTAGCACTAAATTCAGGCCGTAAAGGAGCGCCCTCGTGGGAAGGCACAATTTTATTCTTCCCAACGGGCGCTCCTTTCGTTTAATCTTGCCGCTACAATGCAGACACGATTCATAGGCAAGCCCATGCCGCGCAAAGAGGGGCGCGAGAAAGTGACCGGGCGGGCGCGGTACATTGACGACATAACTATGCCCGGCATGCTCTTTGGCGCGACTGTGCGAAGCCCCGTCCCGCGCGGGCGCATAAAAGAGATTCGCTTCGACCCGCAGATTCCCTGGGATGAATTCACAATCGTCACGGCCCAGGACGTTCCCGGCTCAAACTACGTCGCGCTCATTGTCAACGACCAGCCTTACCTTGCCGACCGATTGGTCAATCACGCGGAAGAGCCTGTCCTGCTACTGGCTCACACGGACAAGTACCTGTTAGAAGAGGCTCGCCGCGCTGTTCGTCTTGAGATAGAACCGCTTCCGCCTGTTTTCACTCTGGACGAATCGGACGAGAAGAAGGAGATTATCTGGGGCGAGGATAACGTCTTCAAATCCTTTCTGGTCGAAAAGGGGAACGTGGACGACGTTTGGGCGGGCGCTGATTTCATCGTCGAAGGCGAGTACCGCACGGGCGCACAGGAGCAGCTTTACATTGAGACGAACGGCGTCATTGCCGTAGCCAACCCGGAAGAAGGCGTCACCGTCTGGGGTTCTATGCAGTGCCCCTACTACGTTCACAAGGCGCTGATTAAGCTCTTCAATCTGCCGGAGGATAAGATTCGCGTCGTGCAGACGGAGACGGGCGGGGGCTTCGGCGGCAAGGAAGAATATCCGTCCATGATAGCAGGCCACGCTGCGCTTCTGGCCTGGAAATCTGGAAAGCCCGTCAAGATTATCTACGACCGCGCGGAAGACATGGCTGCTACAACGAAGCGCCATCCTTCGCGCACGCGCCACCGCACAGCCGTCACGCGCGACGGACGGCTTCTGGGCATGGAGATTGATTTCGTTGTAGACGGCGGGGCCTACGCGACTCTCTCGGCAGTGGTTCTTTCGCGCGGCACGATTCACGCGGCGGGGCCTTACAACTGCCCGAACGTTCGCATCAGGAGCCGTGCGGTCGCCACGAACGTTCCGCCACACGGAGCCTTTCGCGGCTTCGGCGCGCCGCAGAGCATCTTCGCCCTTGAGCGCCACATGAACAAGGTCGCACGCGCCGTCGGCCTCTCGCCGGAAGAGTTTCGCCGCCGCAACTTTATACGTGAAGGAGAAACGACCGCCACTAGCCAGGTGATACGCGAGGCTGTGGACATGCAGCGACTCGTCGAGCGCGCCTTTGAACTGAGCGATTACCGCGACAAGCAGGAGAGGTTCGCGCGCGAGAATGAAAGCGCTCGTGTTAAGCGTGGCGTTGGCTTCGCGTCCTTCATGCACGGCGCGGGCTTCACTGGTTCCGGCGAAAAGTATCTTCAATCAATTGTTGGCGCGGAGGCGACTCCCGAAGGCCGCGTGCGAATCCTCGCCGCCAATACTGAGATAGGCCAGGGCACGAACACCATCTTCGCGCAGATAGCCGCCGAAGCTTTGGGATTAGACTTCGAGCAGATAGAAGTCGCGCAGCCGGACACGGCGAACGTTCCCAACAGTGGCCCGACCGTGGCCTCGCGCACGACAATGATTGTTGGAAAGCTTGTGGAATCCGCAGCCTTGAGTCTTCGGCAGACGCTGCAGAACAGCAAGCTATTGGCAGACTCTTACTCGCCCGAAGATTTCTCTCGCGCCTGCCGCGACTATTTAGCCAAGTACGGCCAGCTTAAATCTTTCAGCCAGTACAAGCAGCCCGCCGAAATTGATTGGGACGACGAGAAGTATCGCGGCGACGCTTACGGCGCTTTCGCCTGGGCCGTCTACGTCGCGGAAGTCTCCGTCGACACGCTCACCTTCGAAGCGCGCGTGGAGGACTTTGTGGCCGTGCAGGAAGTTGGACGCGTCATCAATCCAACGATGGCCGCAGGACAGATTGAGGGCGGAGTGGCGCAGGGCATAGGCTACACGCTCTTCGAGAACGTGGTGTGGCGGGGCGGGCGCATGATTAATAACCAGATGACCAACTACATCATCCCCACTACTGCGGACATTCCGCCCATACGCGTGCACTTCGAAGAGATGCCCTACGAGCACGGCCCAGGCGGAGCCAAAGGCATAGGAGAACTTCCAATGGACGGCGCGGCCCCGGCTATCCTGAACGCGATTGAGAACGCCACGGGCCTGGAGCTTAACCAGATTCCTCTCATGCCCGAACAGCTTATGGAAGCCTTCAGAGGTGAGCATGCCTGAAGCGACTGAAAAAGAGAGAAGCGGAAAGGTGGTCGTGCGCTGCACCGTGAACGGACGTGATGCAGAGCTTAGCGGCTTTCCCATGGCGCGGCTCCTAGACGTGTTGCGCGAAGAGTTGAAGTTGACGGGAACAAAAGAGGGCTGCGGCGAAGGCGAATGCGGTGCCTGCTCCGTCTTCATCAACGGCAAGATTGTCAACAGTTGTCTTGTGCCCTTGATGCAGGTTGAAGGCGCTCGCGTCGTCACGATTGAAGGCATAGCTTCCGACGAACAGTTGAACGCCATACAGGAAGCCTTCATAGAAACGGGCGGCGCGCAGTGCGGCATCTGCACGCCCGGCATGGTCATGGCCGCCGTCAACCTGCTGGATCGAAACTCTGAGCCGACCGAGAGCGACATACGCGCGGGGCTTGCCGGCAACCTGTGTCGCTGCACAGGGTACATGAAGATTTTCGAGGCGGTAGTGCGAGCCTGCCAACATTCGGGCGTGAAGAGATGAGAGCATACCTTCCAGCTTACGAGTTACAACGTCCTGCGAGTTTGGATGAAGCGCTGCGGCTTCTGGCTTCTGCTCCGGGCGAGTGGAGGCCCTTTGCGGGCGGCACGGACTTGATGGTGCTGCTCGAAGCGGGAAAGCTTGAGCACAGAAAGTTTTTTAGCATCTGGCACCTGGACGAGTTGCGCGGGATAGAAGAGACGATCGAGCACATCACTTTGGGCGCGCTCACTACGTATACAGAGTTGCAATCGAATGAAACCATGCGTAGGGAGTTTCCTATGCTTTGCGTTGCCGCGTCTGAGACGGGAGCGATTGCGATTCAGAATCGCGGCACGCTCGGCGGCAACATTGCCAACGCCTCGCCCGCAGCCGATTCCCCGCCCGCACTGATTGTTTACGGCGCGGAGCTTGAGCTTGTATCCGCGCGCGGCGCTCGCTGGATCGCTTACGAAGGCTTTCACACAGCCTACAAGCAGATGCGTATGGAGCCGGACGAGCTTATCAGCCGCATACGACTGCCGCGCGCGAGCGCAGGTGATAACTGGAAGCAGTATTATCGAAAGGTGGGCACGCGCAAGGCTCAGGCCATCTCGAAAATCTGCTTCGCAGGAGCCGCGCGCCTCGGCGACGGGCAGATAGAAGAGGCGCGCATCAGTATGGGAAGCGTCGCGCCCACGGTCGTCAGTTGTACGAAGACAGCATCAATTCTTCGCGGTCGTCGGGTCAATAAAGAAACTATAGGGGCCGCGCAGGGCGAGATGAAAAAAGAGATTGTGCCTATAGACGACCTGCGCTCCACGGCTGATTACAGGCTACAGGTCTCGCTTAACCTGCTTGAAGATTTCCTGCTCTCGCTTGAGCGCTGAGCCACTCGACGCACTCCGATGCCGCCTCGGAAATGCCTGAAGGGCCGCGAATAATTTTATAAAAAAGTGCTTCCGGCCCCGTTTCTCAATTGACACAGGGGCCGTATCGTTATATAAGGCCCCGTCAGTCTTACCGAGATTTGCCCAGGCCTCGCCTCTGCTTACAATTCGTAAAGGCAAAGCAGGTTCTTAAGGGCTTACGCCCGACGATTTGGCTTAGCCAGTGACCATCCTGAGCATACGTAGAGGTAAAAATCTCAAGGTCTAGTCTGAAACCAAAGCGATAGGTCTGAGACCGCAGGGCGCTGCTGTTGTTTTTTGTGCGGACAGATGCCAGGTGTCTGTGAAGGCAATTACCCCGTAGTCCCCTCTCTTACATTTCCGCGACGGTGAAAGCTGGCTTCGAGCGAGTCATGAGCAGTGGCCTGGGCACGTCTCTAATCCCCCAACATTGAGGAGAAAAAGTTATGAGACACAGGCTAAATAGAATATTACTGGCTTCGGCTCTTGCCGTGGCGTTCGCCCTTTGCGGAGGAGAGTTACTCGGTAGCCGTACAAGGGCGCAGACATCAGCGTCAGGAACCTGGACTCTTTACCCGGCACAGAAGTCAATCTTAACTTCCACGGTTCGCCCGCCAATCAAGGCGGACGGCTCCAGCGTCTTCAACTCTGCCAAGCAGGGCACAATCCCCGTCAAGTTCAAGCTGGCGACCGCCCCCGGCCCGATTGTCTTTCAATCCATCTACACCAACAACATTCCGTCCGGCGAAGAGAATCAACCCGAACCCATCTTCGACGACGACTATTCGTTCGTGAGTTTCGAGCCAAGCGGAAATCTGCTCTTCCACCAGCTTGATACCCTCAAGGCCACTTACTCTTTCACCCAGGGCAACTGCGGCGGCGGCTCGCTTCGCTGGTCTGTCACAATTGACATCAATAATGATGACGATGAGTTTATCCCCGACCCGGAGAACCCTGAAACCGGAACGTATCCCGGCCTGGCAAATGACCGCTCGGTCTTCATCTATTACGGAGCTTATCCGAACTTCAACGACTGTAGTGGTGCGAACAGCCAGAGCGGCGTCAACATGATTGGCCTCAGCGACCTGCGCTACGACACATCGCAGTTGGTGGATGGCACCTTCTACGATACCTACGCACACGCGGTGAGCCTTGTGGGGAGCATGAAGGTTAACAGCGTCACACTGGCGCTCGATTCCGGCTGGATTTCAGACCAGAAGGTTGACCTCAGTCACGTAGTCGTCAACGGCAACGAGTTCACACCTCTGAGCGGCGACCCCACGAACACATGCAACCTGCCCCAGGCGACCATCAACGTCACCAAGCTGGCAAGCAGCCCCGTTGATTCGCCCATCAGCGTGCAGAAGAAGTTCAGCAACATCTTCTTCAGCACCACGAACGACTGCACCTACCAGTACAACCTGGCCGTGGATTCCCTGCTAGGCGCTGGCGATTACAGCCTGGAACTGGTCATTGACAGTAAACCTGTTCCAGGCGCTGCGCGCTTCAAGCTTCAATAACTGATAACACCGACAACAATGTCAGCTAATCCTTCAGGGGTCGCGCTCCAAGACAAAGGGCGCGGCCCTCTTTTTCTAATAAAGCAAGCGCGAGCGAAATTTATATTGTGAAAGTTACAGACTTGTGGTTTAAGTTAGCTTGTGCCTGCGACATCCGACATCCTTATACGCGCCCGTCGCGTAGTCACTCCTGACGGAGTGAGGCCCGCGTCTATTCGCGTAAGCGGAGGCCGCATCAGGGCCGTGGAGAGTCTGGACGCTGCACCTTCCGACGGCAGCGATGTGGTCGAAGCCAGTGAAGAAGCGGTCGTCATGCCTGGGCTTGTGGACACGCACGTTCACGTCAACGAGCCTGGCCGCACCGACTGGGAAGGCTTCAGGACGGCCACGCGCGCGGCGGCTGCGGGCGGCGTGACGACCCTTGTGGACATGCCGCTCAACAGCATCCCGCCCACGACCACGCTCGAAGGATTACAAAGAAAGCTTGAGGCTGCGCGGGGGCAGTGCCACATGGATGTGGGCTTCTGGGGCGGAGTGGTTCCGGGCAACCTGTCGGAGTTGCCGAAGCTTCAAGAGGCCGGTGTGGTCGGCTTCAAATGTTTCCTGGTGCCTTCAGGCGTCGAAGAGTTTCCGCACGTCACGGAGAGCGAGCTTCGTCCAGCCATGCGTGCGCTCGCGGAGATGGACGCGCTGCTGATAGTCCACGCGGAGCTTCCAGGCCCGATTGACGCCGCCATCGAACAGGAAGTCATTCGGAACGACAGAGACCCTCGCCGCTTTCAAACTTTTCTCAGGACGCGCCCGCGCGCGGCTGAGGATGAAGCAATCAATCTCGTCATACGGCTCTGCCGCGAGACGGGAGCACGCGCGCACATAGTTCATCACTCTTCGTCGGACGCGCTCGGCGCTTTAAGAGAAGCGCGTGAGAGCGGCGTTCGGATTACAGCCGAGACCTGCCCGCATTATCTGTTCTTCGCGGCGGAGGATGTGCCCGAAGGCGCGACCGAGTTCAAGTGCTGCCCGCCGATTCGAGAGAGAGAGAACAGGAAAAAGCTCTGGGCCGCGCTCGAAAGCGGCGTCATAGACATGATAGTGTCCGATCACTCGCCCGCTCCGCCCGAAATGAAAGCGATTTCTGCGGGCGACTTTCTGGAAGCGTGGGGTGGCATCTCTTCGCTGCAACTGCGCCTCGCAGTCGTCTGGACGCTTCTTAAAGAGAGAGGTCTTTCGCTCAATCAGCTTGCGGAGTGGACGGCGAGGCAGCCAGCGCATCTCGTGCGACTGGATAAACGCAAAGGGGCTATTGAAGAGGGCTGTGATGCGGATATGGTTATCTGGAACCCTGAGGCTAAGTTTACCGTCGAGCCAGCTATGATTCATCACAGGCACAAGTTGACGCCTTACATGGGGCAGGAGCTTTACGGCGTAGTCGAAGCGACATATTTGAGGGGCGAGAAGATTTACGAGCGCGGGGAGTTCAGTGAAAGCCCTGTCGGGCACCTCATAATAGCAGGAGAGGATTGATGGCTTTCGTAGAGTTGATTGACTTGGCCTCGGAGCGCCTGGGCGGTGCAGTACTTTACGCCAACGACGAGTTCTTTGCTCCGAAAGAGAATCTGTTGAAGCCGAGCGCGCCCGTTTTTATTGAAGGCAAGTACACGGACAACGGCAAGTGGATGGACGGTTGGGAGTCCGCGCGTCGTCGCTCTCCAGGCTATGACTGGTGCGTTATTCGCCTGGGGCTTGCTGGCAGGATTCGAGGCGTCATGGTCGACACCAGCCATTTCAAGGGCAACTACCCTGAGCAATGTTCCATCGACGCCGCAGCCGTGGAGGGGCAGCCCGGCCTTGAGCAGCTTTTGTCCAGCGACGTGGACTGGAGCGAAGTCCTGCCCGTCTCTCAGCTTCAGGGCGATTCGCAGAATCTCTTCCCAGTGGAAACGGACGGACGCTTCACTCACCTGCGCTTCAAAATCTATCCAGACGGAGGTGTGGCGCGCCTGCGTGTTTACGGAGAGGTCTTGCCCGACTGGGAGCGAATCAGACGGCGCGGCGGCGAAGTGGATTTGGCGGCGGTAGAGCACGGCGGCCTTGTCTTGAGTTGCAGCGACATGTTCTTCGGCCACCGCCACAACATGATTATGCCGGGCCGAGCGCTCAACATGAGCGACGGGTGGGAAACGAAAAGACGGCGCGGCCCCGGCCACGACTGGTCAATAGTACAACTCGGCAGGCGCGGCAGGATTCGCCGCCTCGAAGTTGACACTTCATGGTTCAAGGGCAACTATCCCGAAAGCTGTTCGCTGGAAGCTGCGCGCTTTGAGGGCGCACAGCCGACCGAAAGCGAGATGTCTTCGCTTGAATGGCAAGAGGTTCTGCCGCGCGTGCGGCTTCAGGCCCACACGCGCCACCTGTTCGAAGACGAGATAAGGGACGCTGGCGAGGTGACGCACGTTCGCTTCAACATCTACCCTGACGGCGGCGTGAGCCGTCTGCGAATCATGGGCACGGTCGCGGAGGATTAGAGGATTTTGAGCGACCGTCTTCGACAATTAAATGCGCTTGAAAGCGAAGAGGCCGTGCGGGAATTTCTCAAATGCTGCGGCTCCAAGCGTTGGGCCGAGCGCATGGCGAAAGAGCGCCCCTTTCATGATGTCGACTCGCTCCTGACGACTTCAGACCACATCTGCTCCTCTCTGGACGCAAGCGACTGGCTTGAGGCTTTCAGTCATCATCCGAAGATTGGAGAGCGACGGGCCGCGCAAGCCGTAAGCTCTGAGGCGCGCAAGTGGTCTGAAGAGGAGCAGGCCGGGGCTAAGAACTCTTCCGAAGAGACCATGCGGGAGTTGATTGAGGCCAATCGTGAATACGAGCGAAGGTTCGGCTTCATCTTCATAGTCTGCGCCACGGGCAAGAGCACGGAAGAGATGCTCAATCTTTTGAAAGCGCGTTTGAAGAATGATGCGGACAAGGAACTCAGCGTCGCGGCGGAAGAGCAACGTCGCATCACGCGTCTACGACTGAAGAAACTTTTGGAATCATGAGCGCAATCACAACACACGTGCTGGACATATCAAAGGGCGCGCCCGCGAGCGGCGTTCCCATAGCGCTTGAGATAGAAACCGATGACGGCGGCTGGCAGCTATTGGGCAAAGGCACCACGGACGGGGACGGACGCCTGCGCGACCTGCTGCCCGTAGACAAGCCGCTCGCCATAGGGACATACCGTCTCATCTTCGACACGGAGACATACTTTCGCGCGCACAACGTTGAAGGCTTCTACCCGTTCGTGCTCGTGGTCTTCTCCATACTGGATACGGACGAGCATTATCACGTTCCGCTTCTTCTCAGCCCTTACGGCTATTCAACCTATCGGGGGAGCTAAAAGAGGATGTTGATAATCTTAAAGAGCAGCAGCTTTGTTTCCGAGTGGTGGCCCACTGTCTTGGAATGGCTGCAACTGCTGGCGCGCTGGACGCACATCTTCGCGGCCATCATGTGGGTTGGAACGACCTACTACTTCACATGGCTTGACGCGCAGTTGCATCAAGAGGAAGCGGCGGGAGGCGAAGATAAGGCGCAGGTCTGGATGGTGCATAGCGGCGGCTTCTACGTGGTGGAGAAAGAGAAGCGACCGGGAAAGCGCACGCTTCACTGGTTTCGATGGGAAGCTGCAACGACCTGGCTGAGCGGCTTTCTGCTGCTCACGCTGATGGCTTACATAGGCGGAGGCACAGGCATAGTAGACCAGGACGTGCTGGACATCTCAGGCCCCACGGCCATAGTCGTAGGAGTGGGCACGCTCATCGTTGGCTGGCTCGTCTATGACCTGTTGGTGCAATCGCCGCTCGGCAGAAACGAGATGCTCTTCGCCGTCGTAGCCTACGTGCTGGTGGTGGGCGCAGCCTTCGCTTTAACGCACGTCTTGAGCGGGCGCTGGGCTTACCTGCACCTGGGAGCCATGTTCGGAACCATCATGGCCGCGAACGTCTGGATGCGAATTCTGCCCGCGCAGAGCAAGATGATTGCCGCGACAAAAGAGGGCCGAGAGCCTGACGCTAATCTTGCGGCGCGGGCCAAGCTGCGCTCCAAGCACAACACCTTCATCGTAGTCCCCACGGTCTTCCTGATGATTAGCAACCATTACGCCAACACGTACGGGAGCCGTTACAACTGGATTATCGTATCGGTTCTGATTCTACTGGGATGGGGAGCGGCCAAGTTAATACGCCGCGCTTGAGACGCTCTTTTATGGCGAAGCTTGAGCTTTAGCTTCAGGCGGAATGCTTCACGCTCTCAGATTGTCTTCCGGGCGATGCGAAGCTTACAGGCGGCTATCGTCTAAAGGCAAAGCACGTCATACACACGGTCGGCCCAAGCTGGAAGGGAAGCAATCGCAGAGAGGCTGAGATACTCGCCGACTGTTATCGCAACTGCTTCCGGCTCGCAGTCGAGCACAATGCCCGCTCGATAGCATTTCCCGCCATCAGTTGCGGCACCTACAGCTTTCCCGTCAAAGAGGCGGCCCGAATCGCCGTCTGCGAAGCCTGTCGCTTTCTACGCAACGGCGCAGCGATGGATAGAATCATCTTTGTCTGCTTCACAGACGAAGTTTACGCGGCTTATAAGGACGCGCTCGGCCTGTCACTGGCCTCTTCTGTTGTTGAGAATCTTGACGAAAGAGCCTGAGAGCAGTTCTTCGCGCGTGAGCGTCGTCAGTCTCTGCGCCTCGTCCTCTGTGATTGCGCCGCAGTTGATGGCGCGCAGGAAGTAATTAAGAAGCCCCTGCCCTGTCGCGGCATCGTCAAAGACATCGCCTACGAGCGTGGCCTGCGCTGCCTTTGCCACGAAGTTCCTCAACCTCTCCGAAGCCTGATCCAGGCTCTCAAGAAAGAAGGCGTAGACGGCTGCGTAGCGCGTGGGCAGTTGCGCCGGGTGCAAGTCCCATCCCTGATAGAAGGCGTTGATGAGAGAGTGCTGAATGTGGTCGTAATGAAGCTTCCATGCTCTGTGAACCACGCGCAGGTTCTCTTCCCTTTGCTCTTCGGTCAAAGCGGAGCCTTGCGCGGCGCGGTTCGGGCCTACGGGCATGATGTTGGTCGCGCCGTCCGAGAGCCAAACGCCCGTGCCGCCCAGAGCCACCTGCATCATGTGACGCGCGAAGTCGCAAGCCGGATGCGTCATGTGCTGGTGCGCCGCAGTTATCTGGCAACTGGCGGTGTAATCGTAAGTCCCGAAGTGCGCGGCAGTGCAGCGCCCGCGCGCAGCCTCTACGAGTCGCGGAAGGTTTGACTGGCCGCGCTCGTTGATGATGGCCTGCGTGGTCTCAATCATCAACTCCATGCTGAGTGCGCCCGCTTCCAGACCGAGCGCCTTCTCCAGCAGGTCGAAAAGGTCTGCGAGCGCCGCGACCTGTTCCGGCATGGTGACCTTCGGATGTGTGACGACGAAGTTTGAAGGAAGCTGACCATTCGTCTTTTCAACGAGCGTGGTGACGAAGATGTCCAGCGTACGCATGCTTCTTTCGCGCAACTCTTCCGTGAAGGGCTTGATGCGTATGCCTATGAAGGGCGAAAGAGTCGCGTCCGCTATTCCTTTGGCAACTTCATTGGCCGCAGTCACGGCATCGCCGTCCTCTTCATCGTCTGGACGATTGCCGTAGCCGTCCTCGAAATCAATACGAAAATCTTCCACAGGCTCGCGGCGCAATTTTTCAAGGACGCGCGTGTAGATGGTCTCGGCCAGTCTCTCGTCGCCTGGAAGCTCAAGCGCCCGCGCGAATCCTCGCGCATCCGGCGCATACTCATCAAGTGAGCGCAGGGCAAGCTGGCCCAGGCGCTTCGTGGTGTCGGACTTGAAAAGATGTGCGCCGCCGTAGACTGTGTGCACGGGCTGTCTTTGGCCCGACTCACCCGGAAACCTGCGCGCGAAGTCCGCGTTGGCCTTTGCCAGTCGCTCCACTGTCTCTCGTTTCGATTCGTCGGAAAGAGTTGTTTTCATGTTGCCGCCTCAAAGAGTTTGCCGGAATTTTTTGGGTGTCACGAGTTTAATGAATCCTGGGATGCTGTCAACTTCCGAGCGAATCTATAATTTCCGGCGAGTTCAAGCTACAATGCTCCGGCAATTTTTCCGAAAGCCCCTGGCACAAAGAGAATAAAGATGGAAAGTCCCCAACACCTGCGCGCCACAGTGCTCATCATAGAATCTTCCATAGACACGCGCCTGCTGGTCAGCCTCTCACTGCAAGGCACAGGCTACTACACCATGACTGCGGCCAGTGGTGAAGAGGCCATGCAGATTGCAAAGCATGCCATCCCGGACGTGATACTGATGGATTTAGACATGCCGCAACGCGACGGCTTCGGCGCAACACGCCGCCTACGGCAGATGCCAGAGCTTCGTCACGTCCCGGTCGTGGCCGTCACCGCTTACCCTGCCGACGGCATCAAACAGGCTGCACGCGACGTAGGCTGTAGCGGCTACATCAAAAAACCCTTCGACCTCGAACGCCTCGGCTGGCTCCTGGATAAAGTGATGATTGGCACGGACGAGTTCATAGATGGCGAGACGTCGAGTATTTGAATATGAAGTTGCAAGGAGTAGAATGCTTCTATAGCCGACGAAGAGAAACAAGGTGACGGAATGAATGATGACATTCAATCCAAGATGGAATTTATCATTAACCAGCAGGCTCAGTTTGCCGCCAACATTCAGGCGCACGACGAGAGACTGAACAGGCTGGAAAATATAGTAACCCGCCTAGCCGAAGCTACAGTCAGCAATGTTGAGAATCTTAACGAATCACGTAAGGAGTTGGAAGAGGCGCAAAAAAGAGTGGGTGAAGCTTTAGAACGCCTCGCTGAAGCTCAAGCTCATACTGATAAAAGGCTGGACGCCTTGATTTATATTGTCAGAGAAGAGCGCGAGCGCCGCAACGGTAAGTCTTAAAGTTTATACTATCCTGCCCATACTAGCTTTATCTCCTAGAAGCTCCGCCTGAACAGGTAGGACATCTTGACGAAGAAGACGCGGCCATTGCGGCGGAAGCCAGGCTCAAGCTGTCCAGTGAAGCGGTTGTAGCCGTTCCTGTTCATGTCGTCGTTGTAGCCTAAGTAAAGAGCCGTCCCCGGATTAGGAGTCCAGCCGAAGAGAAACTGGCCGCGAATGTTGGCTGCAAGCGTGTCGTAATCCACGCGCGCTCGCAGAAACGCAAAGCGCGTGAACTGATAGGTAGAGCGCAGGGCGAAGATGTTCGAGTCGAAGGCTACGCGGTCGGTGTCGTACCTGACCAGTCGGCTCTTGTTATATTAGAGACGGAAGTTGAGCACGTCCGTTGGCTTGTACTCGAAGTTGGATTCGATGCGTATGCTGCTGCCGGGGCCCGGGTCAAGCGGCGCGTCCGGGTCTGCGAGCGCTGCCGGACTGACGCGCGGATATTTCGAGCCTCCGCCGAAGTCGTAATCGAACTGGTTCCAGTTGTAGACGAAGAGCAGGAAGCCTGAATATTTTTTGCTCGGCGCAGTTCCTCCGAAGAAGTAAATGCTTCGTTGATGTGCCGAGCGCTCGGAGTCTTCACCGAAGAATGCGCCCGACTGATTCGCGTTGCGGCGCGGGCCGAACTCCTCTTCAATCAGCCGCTCGTAGCCAATGTCCACGCCTGCGCCCACAAAGCTGCGGCGCTGTAGGTTGAACAGAATCTCGGCCTCGTCCACTACGAACTGGCTGCGCCCCTGCCAGTCGAAGTTCGCTTCGATGATGTTATAAATGCGGTACGAGATAATGCCCGCTTTGGGCTTCGGCTCTGACGCGTACTGCGCGTAGAGTCCCTGGCGATTGGTGTTGAGACGGCGCGAGAAGCCCACGGCCGCGCGATAATCTTTGGTGAAGCCCGAGGCGTCGTAGTTCCAGCTAAAATGCCTGCCGTTCTTTTCAAAGCGGAAGCGGTAACCAAGGCCGTTGCCCGTGCGATAAAAGCTGTCGTCACGATCCGGGTCGTAGAAGAAGCTGCGCGAATTTGTGCCTAAAAGCTGAAAGCTCATGACCATCTGCGGGCTGAGACGAAAGCGACCGTCAAAGCCTGCAAGGTTGTTATGTTTCTCTATGAAGTTGTAGGTGGTAGCCAAAAAGCCTATGTTGCTTTCCCTGCCCACGTCGCGCTTCAAGCGCAGCACGCCTATGTAAGCGTTCTTATCCAGAAACCTCTCTATGTCGGGCAGAAGATCAGGGTCGTTGCGCTCCTCTTCGGAAAAGTTGCCGGGCGCGTTGTCCGAAGCGAGCATCAAGCCGAAGGTGTTGCGCCCGCGCTTGCCCGTTAGTTTCACGGCCACGTCCGGGTCAACGATGGTGCGCGTGTTAACGGCCTGAATCATCGTCTGAAAGATGTCTATGCCTTCAAGAAAGAAGGGGCGCTTTTCGGGAAAGAAGATTGGGAAACGCTGGTTGGCCGTGACAACCGTTTGATCCGCCTCGACCTGCGCGAAGTCCGGGTTTACGGCCAGGTCAAGCGTTACAGTCGGCGTCAGACCGAACTTTGCGGTCACGCCGGGGTCAAGCTTTATAGGCTCGTTGACCATACGGCCAGGGTCATACAGCAGCGAGTTCGCTTCGGCTATCGGCTTTGGGATAGTGCGAACGCGACGGCCCGTCTCGGAAAGCGTGAGGCTGGGGATTATCTCAAGCTGTCGCTCCGTAGAAATATTTTCCAGCCCCGTGAGGTGTCCAGCCTGATTCAGAAAGCTTGAGTTGTCGCGCGAGTTAGGCATCCATGAATCAATCTCGTCGTTGAAGCGGTCAATGTTGCGCCAGGCGTGAAAGCCCCAGAGCTTTCCCTTGCCCGCTTCGTAGCGCAGAGACTTGAAGGGAATCGCAACCTCCACAGTCCAGCCGTCCGGCGTGATGATGCCCTTGGACTCCATCACTATATCGACATTGAAATCCGTGCCTAAGCCTTCCGTCATAATCCCGTCCTGCTGCACTCCGTAAGGATTGAAGCCGAGGACGTAGGCGCGGCGCTGGTCGTTGAAGGTGTCTATGAAGACACGCACGTTGTCTTCGTTGAAGATGTTGTCGCGCTTGGCAACGGTCGCGCGAATCTTGTCCGGCTCGTCGTAACAATAGAAGGCCATGTAGAGAAACTTCGCGTCATAGCCAATCATCATCTTCGTGGGCTTCGAAGGCTGTATGTTGTCGCCTGGGCTTGTCTGGTAAAAGTCGTCCAGCACGACCGCCTGCTTCCAGACCTCGTCGTCCAGCTTGCCATCTATGACGGGCGCTTTGTCAAAGCGGCCTATGCGGACGGGCTGTGCCTTTTCGGGCGGAAGCGCGCGGGCAGCTTTCGCTCCGGCCTTGTTGTCGTTCGTATTCTTCGCAAGCTCCGAAGAGTTCTGCGCCCGAGCGGAAGAGAGCGCACAGGCGAGTATGAAAGCGAGTAGCAATAGAGCCTTTTTCATCATCGTATCTCCGGGCAGTCGGACAGTATGCGGGCTATTGAACCTCAATTGAATCAACTCTCTTGTCCTAAGTTTTGTTTATGAAACCCTGGGTGAACCTGGAAGCCGGGCGACGCCTTCGACCGTCTGGGGAGTACGGCGCAAGGCGCGCTTGAATCTCTATAAGACGTAACAGTGCGCCCGATTGTTCCTTAAATCATACGTGGATTCTCGTCTAAGGCACAGGGAAAGGAGCAAGGATGATGGATGAAAGCTCGAATGGCTTCCTCTCTGATTTACGCCTTCATCCAGGCTCATCCTTGCCCCACCGGGCAATTCTCAATAACCCGTCTTTATTGAGAACCGCCGGAACGACGCAGGTAGACGCGACCGTCGCCGGTCTTGAGCGTCAGAAGATTTCCGCCGTTGCCTACGCGCCAGCGACGCACGCGCTTCGTCTCGTCATTATCTTCGCTCGCGGCCACGCCGTCGTTCATGACCGCTTCGGCATCCGTTTCGATAGTCGCGTTCGCGTCCGCAGGCAGCGCGAGAGAGATAAGTCCGTCGCCAGTAGTTGCCGTCAATCGCGTGAAGCGGCCATCGAGAGAGATTCCGCCGTCGCCTGTCAAAGCCTGCGCCGTCCCGTTGAAGTTGGAGATGCGTATGCGACCGTCGCCGGTCTGCACGTTCAGGCTTCCCTTTGAGTCGCGCACGTCTACGGGGCCGTCGGCTGTCAGCGCGCTCAACTGGCCCGACACGCCTTCTATGCTCAAACGACCGTCCTTGGAAGAGACGCGAAGATTCGACTGCCTGGGCACGAAGAGGTCAATCGCGG
The DNA here is from genome assembly GCA_014534425.1 of Pyrinomonadaceae bacterium. Classification (GTDB taxonomy): domain Bacteria; phylum Acidobacteriota; class Blastocatellia; order Pyrinomonadales; family Pyrinomonadaceae; genus JACVRN01. Next base: position 59,025 of record JACVRN010000005.1, on the reverse strand, counting down.
CGTCCGCCTGAACGTTGCCGAGCCGCGCGGCAGTAGCCTTGTCAAACTCCGCGCGGATTACAATTTCGTCGCCGCGCTGGTCTGCGGAGATGCGTATGCCCTGCATGTTCTCCGCATCGGGGGCGCGCTTGACAGCCGTGTACGAGACCTCCGGCTTATCCCATGCACGCACGTTGACCGCTCCGTCGAAGGTCTCCACGGTCACGCGCGGCGTGCCTGTGACGGCGAAGCTTTTTGTGTCGCGCTCGGCCAGCCAGTTGGTGTTGATGTTTACGCCCGCAGCGCCGATGGCGGCGTTGGCGTTGACGGCTTCGCGCGTGGCGCGCTCGACTTCTCTCTGCACGTCGCGCGTGGCGCGGGCAGCGTCGCGTGTCGCGCGCTCGACTTCCAGTTGCGCTTCACGCGCCTCCCTCATGGCCTCTTTCATCTCCGCCTTGTCAACCTTGTTCTTCCCGTCATCCTCTCTGATGGTCAGAAGATTCGTGGCAGCGCTCAGGGCGCGACCGTCTTCAGCGCGGCGAATGGTTATCTGGCCGTTGACGTTGGCAAGCTTGATGCGAGTCGCGCCCTGTCCCAACTGGCCCGCAAGGTCATAGCCCTCGTACTCGCCCTTTCGGACGGGCAGGCCGAAGTCGTTTTTGATGCCGCCGTGAACGTTGCTGGCCCTCAAATTGGCGCTCGCGTCCGAAGGAATAGTGATGGTCACGTTTCCGTTGACGGAAGTCAGGGCGATTGACTTCGTGGCGTCAAGGTTGTTGAAGGTGGCTTCAAGGTTGCCGTTGATGGTCGAAAGCTTTGCTTCGCCCACAAGCCCGCGCGCCGTGACGTTGCCGTTGATGCTTGAGGCGTGAACGTCGTTGGTCAGCCCTTCAAGGCCCAGGTTGCCGTTGATTAGCTCAATCCCGTCAATGCGTGCGCCGCGCGGGACAAAGATTGTGTACTCGACGGTCGCAGGGTTATTGAGCCTTCTCTGCGCGTCGTTGTTGAAGGTCTGGTTACGCTCAGGGTACTTGGTGTAGATGCGTATATTGCTGGCGCTTGGCTCAACAATAATCTGCGCTTCGTCCAGTCGCTCGCGCGTGTAAGCCCACTTGACCGCATCGACCTTCACCTCGTTGCGATCCCAGCCCGTGACGCGCACGGAGCCGTTGATATTCTCCAACTGCACGCGCCCCTGCGGGTCAAGCTGGTAGGTCTGGTGAAACTCTTCCTGCACCTTGTCCTGCGCCAAAGCGCTCGCGCTTTGAAAAGCAATCAGGGCAAGCACAGCAAGCCAGGCCCAGACAATTCGTTTACTCATAGCTCTATTCCTTTCCAGAATCACTCTCTTTTAAAAGTCCAGACGCGCGCCGCGCTTGATGCGTATGTCGCCGTTGATGGTCTTGAGCGTTAGGGCGCGCCCGCCGCCGCCGATTGTCGCGGAGATGCGCTTCGGGCGACCGGGCCGCACTTCCTCCGTGCTCTGAACGTTCATAGGAAAATCGGAGGTGACATCGCCGTTTAAGGTCTCGGCGCGAACGTCCGCGCTCAGGCTGGACGGGAACTCCAGAATGATGCTGCCGTTGACCGTGTTGAATTTCAGTTCGTTGGCCCAGTTGGCCGCTCCCATTGAAGCTTTGATAGAGCCGTTCACCGTGTTGGCCTGCGTGATGCCTGCGGCGGAGACGTTGATGGAGCCGTTGACTGTGCTGGCTTCGACATCGCTTCCAATGCGCTCGGCTTCCACCTCTCCGTTGACCGTGCGGCCAGAGAAGCGCACGCCCGCAGGAACCTTGACGGTGAAGTCAACAGAGACATCGTTGTTGCGAACGTTCATGTGCCCGCCACGTCCTGGCTGGCAATCGTTCGGGCGCGACGAGTCGTCCGAAGGATAGACGGCGCAGATGGTCACGCCGCCAGCATGCTCTACCACTCGTATCTCGACTTCCTTCGGGTCGCTGCGATTCCCCTTTTTGCTGGCGACGACTTCAACCTGACTTCCACCGTAGCCTTCGGCGCGAACGTTGCCGTTGACGCCCTTAATCTCAAAGGTCTGCCCGGGCTGAACGCGTCCCTGCCAGCGAAACTCCTCCTGCGAATCCGTAGCGGCGGCAGTGTTGCTGGCGTTTGCCGTCTCGGTCGCGTCGAGCACGTTGTTCCAGAAGAGGGCGGCCATAGCCCAGTGGTTTGTCAAAGCCGCGCCCTTGTGAAAATGGCTGAAGCCACGATGCGCGGCGGCGAATGCGGTTAAAACCAGGAACGAAGCTACTAATAGTTTGTATCTCATCTTTGACGGCTGCCTTTCGTTTAGTCTCTCTAAAAAGGAAAACACCGCGCCCATACCTTTTGTGACAAATATTTTCCGAGGACGATTAAGAGGAAAAAGGGAGCAAAAAAGAGAGCTTTGACAGGTGCGCCGCGCCTTGAGGCTTAACGCTTTTGCAGGCGCACCGTGCCGGAGAAGCTGTTGATGTTGAGGCTCGCCCAATCGCCGGAGCCGTAAGCGCCGCTCAGCCGCCCCTCCTGTAAAAGGCTCTGCGAATCCGCATCGCTCGTGGATTTGATGGCGAAATCCGTGGCGATAGTCCCTTGCGGCGTCTTGGCGCTAATGCGGAAGGCCGAAGTTTGCGGAAGGTTCAAGACCACGTCGCCCGAAAAAGTATTGAAGTCATAGTTGCCGCGCCGCGCAAGCTCTCCCGTTAAGGTAATCATGCCTGAGGTAGAGTTGGCGTTAAGACGCGCCTGGGCCACGTTGACTAGGTCTATGTCGCCGCTAGTGGTAGTGACGCTGAAGTCGTCGCCCGCCTCTACGGCGCGAATGTTGGTGGCGTCAATGTCTCCGCTTACGTTCGCCAGCCGCACGCGCCCCGCAGAGTTCGTCAACTCAAGGTCGCCGTTGATGGTCGAAGCCTCCACGGCCCTCGTTATATTAGAGAGAGTGATGTCGCCGCTTAAATTCTTGATGCGCGCCTCGGCCACATCCGAAATTTGTATGTCGCCGGTGCGGAGCTTTATGTCAACGGTCGCGCCGCGCGGGACGTTTATCTCCATGTCTGTTATGGCGCGACACTCCGAGAGCAAAGGCTCTCCGGGCGCGTTCTCGGCGCGGTTGGAAGCCATCACGTCCACGCGCTGCGAAGGATTCAGGCCGCCGCCCTGAAGCTCAAGCTGGCGTACGCTCGTTGCGGTGACCTTTACTTCCGGCCTGTCCCAGCCGTGAACCAGTATGTTGCCGGAAGTCAGGCAGACGGAGACGGCCACGTTCTGCGCGGCGGGGATGGCGCGCTCCATCTGCACGCCCGGCTCAAAGTTCTTATCCTTGAACTTCTCCTTGTCCTTCTCCTTCTGGGCGAAGGCGGCTGTGGCGCTTAAAGTGAGCGCGGCCAGCGCTATGATTATGAGTAAAGCTTTTCGTTTCATCTCTGATTACTTTCGGTTCGTTCCAATCTTCTAGCGCGAGGCTATGCGCGTCTGATCCGCCACGGCGCTCAAAAGGTCTATCTTGTTCTGATAAGCCGTGTACATGAATTCCACTGCGTCGCGGTCGGACGGGTTTCGTTTCGCCTGCTGGCGTGTGGTCGCAATGGCCCCGTCAACAATCGCCAGATTGCGCTCGTAATCGGCACGCACCGCAGGCTTCAACACGTCATCCTTGTTCGCTTCGATGGCAGTCGTCAGAGAAGCAATCGCTTCCAGATACCCTTGCTCGCCCGGCAAAAGCTTCGTCTCCACAGGAGCAGGCTTAATCTTGTCGGGCGTGTCAATGATGTTGACCGCTCTGTTTGTCTTCTTCGCAGATGCCCTGCGCGCGTTCGGCCTGTAATCAGCGACGCCTTCAGGGGTTGAAGCAGGAGCGGGAGGAGTAAACGCAGGCTCGGCTCCTTTAATCTCTTCGGGCGAAGTTGACGGTTTGGCTGTTTGCTCCCTGCCAGTGTTGACGGCAACGGTCGGCGCTGTTCCTCTTCCCTGTCTCAACTGTATGACGACGAAGATGGCTGCGAAGGCCAGGACGACGGCCAGGCTGGCAAAGCCGAAAGCCTGCTGCGGTGTGAAAGAGAAGGAGCCGAAGAGAGACGCGAACCAGTCGCGCACGCGAGAGCCTGCGGACTCAGTCTGAGCGCTGCTACTGTGAGCGGGCGCGAGTTCCGCAATCGCCGCGTCCAATCTTTCGCGTAACATCGCGGTCGGAACAGGAAGGCTCATCTCCGGCGCGAAGGCTTCCGAGAGGAGCGCGTTCTCCTGCTCCACTTCGTCCAGAAGCCCAGCGCATTTGTCGCACGCCGCCAAGTGCGACGCCACGCTCTCCGATTGCTCTTTCGAGAGTTCGCCGTCTACGAACTGCTGTATGACCTCTTCTGTCAGACAAAACTCTCTCATCAGTGTCCTCCTATCTTGCCGTACACCCTTACGAATTCCTTGCGGCCTCGCGCAATCAGGCTGCCTACGTTCGCTTCGTTAATCTGAAGCGTCTCGGCTATCTCGCGGTAGGAAAGCCCCTGCTGTTTCAGTAGCAGGCAACTACGCATAGGCTCTTTAATCTTTTCAAGGGCGCGGCGCGCCTCTTCAATCTGCGTGCGGCGCTCGAAATCAAGCTCAGGCTCCGCCATGAAGGCTCCGTCTTCTGCCGCCTGCTTGGCGTACTCCTCTTCGCGGGCGCTGGCTCGTCCCTGGCCTCGCAGGGTGTTGCGCGCTACGTTCATGGTCACGCGCAGCAGCCAAGCTCTCAAAAGCTCGTCCTTCGGTGTAGAGTCCATGTTCTTATAGAGCCTCAGGAAAACCTCCTGCGTCACGTCTTCGGCCAGCCCCGTGTCGCGCACCAGAGCGCGGGCGGTGCGAAAGACTGCGCGGTGATGCAGCGTGAAGGCTTCATCGAAGCCCAGCGCGGCGGTCGCCGTCTCCACTTCATTGGGCACAGAGTCTAACAAGGCTCTAGCTCGTTCGCTCATCCTTCTCTTCTTTCAGCTTGAGGCCGAAAACCGTGCGCTTTCCGCCGCTTCCATAGCATAAACACCGCACAGCAAGGGTTTGTGACAACTATTTTGCGAAAATCCGGGCGCACGGGCGCTCGCGCTTTCTGCCTCTCCTATTGTAGTCTGAAGGGCAAAAAGAGACTAGGAGACATCTTTTTGAGTCAGAAATTGGAGAGAGACCCGCTCCAGGACAGCCCTTTCATGCGCGCCTGCCGCCGCGAGCCTGTGCCCTACACGCCCGTCTGGTTGATGCGGCAGGCCGGGCGCTACATGAAGGAATACAGGGAGGTGCGAGCGCGCCACACCTTTCTGGAGATGTGCAAGAAGCCGGAGGTGGCCTCGGAAGTTACGGTCTACGCGCAAGAGCGCCTGAACGTTGACGCCGCCATCATCTTCGCGGACATACTGCTCATACTTGAGCCAATGGGCATCAGTCTTGAGTTCACCAAAGGCGAAGGCCCCGTCATACACAACCCCGTGCGCGAGGGCAGGGACGTTGAGCGCCTGCGCGAAGTCGAGAGCGTGGATGCCCTGGACTTTGTCATGGAGGCGATTAGACTTACGCGGCGGAGCTTGCCTTCAAACATCCCGCTCATAGGCTTTAGCGGCGCTCCCTTCACGCTGGCCTCTTACATGACCGAAGGCGGCGGCTCAAAAAACTACGTACGCACCAAGCGCATGATGTACCTGGACGCGAGCGCGTGGCACGAGATGATGTCACTGATTGCTCGCGCGCTTTCCAAATACCTCAACGCGCAGATTGAAGCGGGCGCGCAGGCCGTCCAAATCTTCGACTCCTGGGTCGGATGCCTCAGCCCCGCAGACTACCGCCAGTACGTTCTCCCGCACACGCGCGAGGTTATACAGAACATAAAGCCCAACGTTCCCGTCATACATTTCGGCACAGGCACGGCCACGCTCCTGCAATTGATGAAGGAAGCGGGCGGAGACGTTATCGGCCTGGACTGGCGCGTAGAGTTGGACGAGGAATGGGAAAAGCTGGGAGATGTCGCCATCATGGGAAACCTTGACCCCATAAGCCTCTTCGCAGATGCGGACTTCGTGCGCCGTCAGGCCAAGCGAATTCTGGAGCAGGCGCGGGGCCGCCCCGGCCACATCTTCAACCTGGGCCACGGCATTCTGCCGGAGACGCCTGTTGATAATGTTGTCGCGCTTGTAGAAGCCGTACATGAACTGAGTCAAAGATAGAAAGAAATTAACAGGATAGACAGGATAAAAAGAGAAAGATTGTCTTTGCTTTTATCCTGTCCATCTTGTTTGAATTTTCCTTGAGATGAATCCATCATTCGATGCCATTTTAATCCTCTCTTTCGGCGGGCCGGAGGGGATGGAAGAGGTGATGCCGTTTCTTGAAAATGTGCTGCGCGGCAGGAACGTCCCGCGCGAGCGCATGCAAGAGGTCGCGCATCATTACGAGTTGTTCGGGGGCGTAAGCCCCATCAACGCGCAGAACCGCGCTCTCATCGCCGCGCTCAAGAAGGAGCTTGATGAGCGTGGCCCGCGTCTTCCAATCTACTGGGGCAACCGCAACTGGCATCCCCTTCTGGCGGACACCGTGCGCCAGATGGCCGAAGATGGAATCCGGCGTGCGCTCTGCTTCGCCACTTCCGCGTATAGTTCTTATTCGAGTTGTCGCCAGTATCTTGAAAACATAGAGCGGGCGCGTGAAGGAGTTGGAGCGGGCGCGCCCGTGATAGAGAAGCTGCGCGCCTTCTACAATCATCCGGGTTTCATAGAAGCGAACGCCGAGCACGCCCGCGCGGGCTTAGAGAAAATTCCTGTGGAGCGAAGGCCAGAGGCTTATCTTGCATTCACCGCGCACAGCATCCCTAAAGCTATGGCCGAAAATTGCGATTACGAAGCGCAGCTTCTCGAAGCGTCCGGGTTGGTGGCGGAAGCGGTCGGTCATGAAAAGTGGCGGCTGGTCTTTCAGAGCCGCAGTGGCCCGCCCACGCAACCCTGGCTTGAGCCTGACATCTGCGATTACTTGAGAGAGTTAAAGGAAGCGGGAGCGCGTGACGTTATAGTCTCGCCCGTAGGCTTCATCTCCGACCACATGGAGGTGCTTTACGACCTTGATACGGAGGCTCAAGCTCGGGCGGCGGAACTCGGCATCAACATGGTGAGGGCCGCGACCGCAGGCACGCACGCGGCTTTCATCAGCATGATTCGAGAGCTTATCCTTGAGCGCATGGATTCCGCCATCACGCCGCGCTTTCTGGGCACGCGCGGAATTAAGAGTTGCGGCTACCCGTCCGATTGCTGTCTTCCGGGACAGATGAGACCGGCATAACCGAAATCATAAGAAGGGAGCGCGTCAGCTTGAACATCTTGATTCTAGGCGGGACGGTTTTTCTTGGGCGTCAATTGGTGGAGACTGCCCTTCAAGGCAATCATACGGTGACGCTCTTCAATCGTGGCCGTCATAACGCGGACATCTTCCCTGAGGTAGAGCGGCTGCGCGGCGACCGTCGCAATGATTTGTCGGCGCTTCGTGGCCGCAAGTGGGATGCTGTGATTGACACATGCGGTTACGTGCCGCGCGACGTGCGGGCTTCGGCTGAAGCTCTGAAGGATTCTGTTAATCGCTACGTCTTCATCTCAAGCCTCTCCGTCTATTCCGATTCGGAAGAGGCTGCGGTTGACGAATCGACTCCGGTTAATCGAATCACAGCCGAGCAGTTGAAGGAAGCTGAAGAGATAATTCCAACCGGCCCCGTCATAGCCGTCAACTACCGCGAAGCTTACGGCGGCCTCAAGGCGCTCTGCGAAGAAGAGGCGGAGCGAGTCATGCAGGGCCGCGCCATAAACGTTCGCGCGGGTCTCATCGTCGGCCCGCATGATTACAGCGACCGCTTCACCTACTGGCCCACGCGTGTGGCGCGCGGCGGTGAAGTCCTTGCGCCGGGCGAGCCTGACCGCCCAAAGCAATTAATAGATGTCAGGGACGTGGCCGAGTGGATTATGCACATGCTGGAGGTCGGAGAGACAGGCACCTTTAACGTCACGGGGCCGGATTACAGGTTGACTATGAAAGCGCTGCTCGAAGAGTGCCGCGCGGCGACCGCGAGCGACGCTTCTTTTACCTGGGTGAGCGACGATTTTCTGATTGAGCATGACGTGCAGCCCTGGGGAGAGATGCCGCTCTGGATACCCAGGCGATATGAGCGCGCGGGATTTCAAGCTACCAACTGCGACAAAGCTCTGCGCGCGGGTCTGAAATTTCGCAGCCTGGCCGAGACTATTCTCGATACTCTTCGATGGGATTCAAAGCGCCCTCAAGAACGAGAGCGCATAGCGGGCTTGGATGCTGAAAAGGAGCGGCGGCTGCTTGAAGCCTGGCACGGCGCGGGCCATTAAAACGGAAGTTCTCAGATGCAAAGCGAAGTGAAAAAGTCTCGGCGCGTAGTCATCATAGGCGGCGGAATCAGTGGCCTCGCGGCGGCGCACCGTTTGATTGAGCGCGGGGCGGAAGATTCCGCTATGGCTCTGGAAGTTCTGCTGCTTGAGCGCTTGTCTCAGGTTGGAGGAACGATTCGCACGCGCAAACGGGACGGCTTTCTGCTTGAGACGGGACCGGACTCTTTCATCTCGGAAAAGCCGGAGGTGCTTGAACTAGCCCGCCGCATAGGTCTTGTAGAGCGATTGATTCAAACCAACAGCGAGCACCGGCGCAGCTTCATAGTCCGCGCGGGCCGACTGCTTCCAGTCCCCGAAGGCTTTCAGCTTTTAGCGCCGTCGCGTCTCTGGCCCTTCGTCACTTCGGGGATTTTCAGTTGGCAGGGAAAGGCTCGTATGGCTCTTGAGCTTTTTCTGCCGCGCCGCGCCGTTGGCGGGAACGGCTCATCGGACGAGAGCCTGGCGGAGTTTGTTCGCCGCCGCTTCGGGCGCGAAGCGCTTGAGCGCATGGCGCAGCCAATGGTCGGCGGCATCTACACTGCCGACCCTGAGAAGCTGAGTTTGAAGGCTACCATGCCGCGCTTTCTTGAGATGGAGCGCAAGCATCGCAGCCTCATCTGGGCTATGTGGAACAACCGTCGCAAGCTGACGCGCGAAGAGTCGCGGGGCACAAGCGGCGCACGCTACAGCCTCTTCCTCTCTTTCGATGAAGGGATGCAGCTTCTCTCGGACACTCTGGCCGCGCGGCTGCCCGCCGGAGTTATACGACTCAACACGCATGTTGAAGCAATCCGCTTCGACAAAGAGAAGAGAGAGTGGCACGTTAAGGTAGCGGGCGAGGAAGAGATTCGCGCCGATGCCGTCTGCGTTGCGCTTCCGGCTTATGCTGCCGGAGCGCTTCTCAGCGAGGTTGATTCGCAGCTTGCTTCCGAGTTGGAAGCGATTCCCTATGCGTCTACGGCCACGATTAACTTCGGCTGGCGGCGCGCGGACATTCCGCATCCCCTGGACGGCTTCGGCTTCGTGGTGCCTTTCGCTGAGCGGCGCACAGTCCTGGCCTGCACGTTTACGAGCGTCAAGTTCAAGGGGCGCGCTCCCGAAGGCCACGCAGTCCTGCGCGCCTTCGTCGGCGGAGCGTTGCAGCCCGAAATGTTCGCGCTCGATGAAGAAGAGATGACGCGCCGCGTGCTTGAAGATTTACGCGCGCTCCTGGGAATCGAAAAGCCGCCCCTCTTTTCCGTTGTAGAGAAATGGCCGCGCTCTATGGCGCAGTACATGATAGGACATCTTGAAAGAGTCGCGCGCATCAAGCAGAGAGTCTACGCCCTCGGCACACTGCAACTGATTGGTAACGCCTACCACGGGGCAGGCATCCCGGACTGCATACGCTCCGGCTCTCGCGCAGCCGACGAGATAATCAAAGCGCTGCGGTGATAGGAGGAAGGAATTAACAGGATAGACAGGATAAAAGCAGAACTACTTCTATTTCTTTATCCTGTCCATCCTGTTAATTCTTCTTGCTGCTTGCCTCTGCCGCCAGCTTTTCAATCCATGCGGAGTTGGATTGCATGAGGGGCAGGAAGGCTTCTCTGGGGGCGCGGTTTTCGATACGCATGTTGTCGTCCGTGTTAATCGGCGCGCCTTCGACAGCCGGGCCAAGTTCGGTTTCATCGCAGACGTACCATGCCGCAACGTCCCGCTTCTCAAGAATGTTTACGCGCGCAAGCTCTGCCTTGATGCGCGCATCACGCATGCGCTCTTCCACGCGGTCGAGGTTGAGAGGGGCGCGGCTGCCGACCAGTATCAAATCTTTGCCCGCGCCAGCGCCGCCGACGCGAAACATCATGACGTGCGGAAAGACGCTCTTGTAAGTAGCCAGCACGGAGCGCAAAGAATCCGTGGAAAGCTGGTAAATCTGCACCCACTGCACAAAGACGCCGTCTTCTTTGAGACGCGCGAGGCCCAATTCAAAAAACTCCTGCGTGAAGAGATTAGCCACGCCCGGCACCCAAGGGTGGCTAGGCTCGCTGACTATGATGTCGTACTGCGCGGGCACCACGCGAAGGTATGTGCGCGCGTCGTCTATGATTAATTTGAGACGCGCGTCCCTTGTAGGGCTATTGTTGACGTGCTCGAAAAACTTTTCCGCAGCCTTGACCGTCACAGGCTCAAGCTCTACGCATTCCAGCGAGCGAAGCTCAGATTGAAGCATGGAGCCTACGCTCACGCCCGAAGCGTAGCCCACTATCAGGGCATTGTCCGTGCGCGGCGCAACAAGAAGGGGAAGCTGCCCCACCATCACCTGCGTCGCCATGTCGCCGTCCGTGGCGAAATTATCGGAAGCATTCGTGCGCCCGTTAATCGCCATAGACCTTATGCCCCAATCCTCTCGCACCGTCACGGTCGCCGTCGGCCCTTCTTCAAACATCAACACGCGATTCGTCTGCGGGCTGAAAACTTTTCCATCTCCGCCCGCAGCGCTTCCCTGCGAGCCTGCAAGCCCGCGCGCAAGGCGGTCGTAAACGCCTATAGAGAGGTCTGCGCTGTTGAGGCGCGGCACGATGCGGAAAAGGAAGAGAGGCAGAATGATGGCCGCAGCAATAACTACTATGCGCCTGAGCAGAAGCGTGTCCGCCTTCCCGCGCGTGGGCCTGTAAGCAAGCCCCGCTATGATTAGACAGAGCCAGCCCGCGAACAGGATTGTGAATCGCGTGCCTATCTTGGGGATAAAGAGAAAGCCCGTCAGGAACGCGCCCGCAATCGCTCCGAGGGTGTTGACCGCGTAGCTTCTACCGACCAGCCGCACCGACAGTCCCTTTTCACTCTCCGCCCAGACCAGCACGAGCGGCATCACCATTCCCATCAAGACGGCAGGCACCAGAACTATCAGCGCTGACGTAGCGCCTTGCAGCGCCAGCAATCCCGTCCAAGAGTTAACGCCGAGCCGCGTGCCCTGATTAAAGAGGATGCCCGGCGCGCTGTTAACGAACCAGATGCTCAAGAGAATGCTCGCGCCCGTCAGAAGCTCCACCACCATAACCGCGCCGCGAAGGCGCGCAGAAAGCTTTGAGCGCCCGACGATGTAAGCTCCGAGCGCTAGCCCTAGCAGGAAGAGCGCTACTACAAGGCTGAAGGCGTAGGTGCTTGAGCCAATAATCATCGTCAGCACGCGCGTCCACGCGACCTGCGTGCTGATGGTGACAAAGCCCGAGACAGCCGCGCACAAAAGCCAGAACCCCTTCCGCCCGACCCGAACCGCGCCCGTCCGCTCTACAGCTTTACCGTCATCTTCGCTCTCATCGCTCGCCCTTCTCTCTTCAACCGTCCTGCTTTCGCTACGGTCAGAGATGATTGCTGCGACGCCCACGACTATGTTGATGAAGGCAGCCGTCCAGATGGTGAACCTTAGGCCGAAGAACGGGAGCAGCAGGAAACCTGCCGCGAGTGTTCCAAGGATTGCGCCCGCCAGATTGCAGGTGTAAAGACGTGCGACTGCGTTTGAAGAGTGGCTGCGAGCGCGCAAGAGCAGCGCAGCCGAAAGCACTGGCAGCGTTGCTCCCATCAAAGCCGTGGGGATAAGAAGCGCGGCGCACGAAAGCACGAAGCGCCAGATGCTAAAGACGTAGAAGCCCGGACGAAACTCTGTCCAGATAAGCGCGTACAGTTGGTCAATCAACCCGAACAGGAAAGGCACCGCGAGCGCGTACAGCGCAATGGCTATCTCAATCAAACCGTAGGCTCTGAGCGGGCGCTTGATGCGCGCACCCATACGACCTGCGGCTGCGCTCCCCAGAGCGAGTCCGCCCATGAACGCGGCCAGCACAGTGCTGATGGCGAAAGTCGTCGCCCCGAAGACCAGCCCCAGCATGCGCGCCCACAGGACTTCATAAATCAGGCCCGTCGCGCCGGAGAAGATAAAGCAGATACTTATGACCCAGAGGCTCGCGGTCGAATACAGAAGGTTGCGCCTCGCGCGCACCACATCTACGGCGGAAACAGATGACAAACGGATTGTGTCCTCGAATCTATAGAATGAGACAAGATTCTAACTCAAGTAGGAAAAATTAACAGGATGGACAGGATAAAAGAGAAAGAATTATTTCTTCTTTATCCTGTCCATTCTGTTTGAATCTTCCTTTAAATACTAAAAGTACTTGACGTAAGACGAGCGCCAGATGTTTGCGGGGATGGAGCCTGGCTTTGCGGTCGTGAGCAGGATGGCGAAGTTGCCGTCCGCTATGTGCGACTCCGGCTGACCCTCCTCTTCCGCGCTGGAGGTTTCGAGCGTCTTTGCGCTTACGCCTTCCTCTTTATCGAAGCTTGGCGTGACCAGGGCCAGCCGCCTGAGGCAGCGATAGAGATGCTCCTGGCCCGTGCCATAGCGTCCCATCTCGTCGCCAAGGGCGAGGCGAACCTCCACGCGCTCGGTGATAAAGTGCGCTATCAGCGACGCGGCGTAATTGACGCTTTTTTCAAAACGCTTCGTCATCTCTTTCGCGTCCGCGCCCTGCGGAATCTTTCTGTCCAGAGCTATGGTGATGCGGCGCTCGTCTTCGGCAGTGAACTCTCGCACGGTCAGGCGGCGCGAGCGCGCCGTGGCCTTCCAGTCTATGTGGCGCAGGTCGTCCTGCGGCTGGTAGTCGCGCAGCGCGAAGAGGTCAAAGCCTGCGCCGCGCCTGAGTGAAAGATGCTGACCGGCGTTTAGCGGCAGCAGGTGCAACTCGTCGCTGATAGGCTCCGGCTTCGGATAAACGATGAGGTCAACGTTGCGCGCACGCAAGCGTCTTCGACGGCGAAAGAATCCGAAGGGAAAGCGCGTGGAGATTTCAAAGCCTGTGATAAGCACATGGCCGCGTTTTTCGAAAAGCTGCTCGACGCGCTGCTCGGCTGCGGCGCGGTGCGGCACGTACATGAAATAGGCCAGGGCGCGATTGGCAAACCTGATTCTCTTTCTCCTGCGCCGCCTAATGCTTTGCAGAGTCTCGTCAGGCCCCCGCGCTTCCACCAGCACGGAGAAGGAGGGAAAGAATCTCTTGGCGTTTCTCAGGGTGACAATCACGGGCGCAGGCTCGCCAGCAAAGATGTGGTCTGGGAATCGAGCCTTGACGACCATGTCGCGCAGCGAAGTTCGCGCCGCAGCCCACGCCACGAAGATAGTCGAAAGCAGAAGCGAGAAGACCAGGAAAAGAAGATTGTTGCCCGTGTTCCAGGCCGCGAACGCAACCACTCCGAGCACGCTCAGGAAAATAAGCCCGCCTTTTGTTATCTCAAACGGAAGGTCTACGCGCCCGAACTCCGAGCGGGCCGAACGCGCCAGAGGCGGCACGACGAAGATGGTCAAAAGCGCGGCTATGACGAGCGAAGCTATGGCGGCAGCGCTCGCAAGCTCGGCATCCTCCGTGCGCCGCGCCATCACCGTCACGGTCGCTGCCACCATCCCCATCAGCACCAACGTCGTGCCCAGGATGGCATTCCGCCACGCCACAACTTTTTTGAAAAGAGAAGCCATTAAAGACAGTCTGGAGAGTCTGGAGAGTCCTGAGTGTCTGGAGAGTAAAAAGACGTTCTTCTCTCTAGACTCTCCAGACTCCCTAGACTCTCTAGACTTCTTAAAGCGGTACGCTCACGGTTTTCATGATTTCGCGTAGGACGGCTTCGGCCTCTTCCGAGCGGCGCAGACTTGATGAGAAGCGAGAGCTGACGACCAGGCGGTGCGCGAAGACCGGAAGCACCAGGCGTTTGATGTCGTCCGGCACGCAGTAGCTTCGCTCTTCGGTCAGGGCCATTGCCTGCGCTGCGCGAAAGAGCGCGAGTGTTCCGCGCGGGCTTACTCCTAAATCCAGCATCTCGGAATCGCGCGTGGCCTCCACAATTCGCATCAGGTAATCTACGAGCGCATCGTCCACGGAAACCTCCGCGACGGCCTGCTGCAATTCCCTTATGTCTTCGCCCGTCATCACAGGCCGCAAGTGTTCCATAGGCTCTGCCCGCTCGCGGTCGCGTATAATCTGCTTTTCATCTTCCGCCTCCGGGTATCCTATTCTCAGCCGCAGCATGAAGCGGTCAAGCTGCGATTCCGGTAGCGGATAGGTTCCGTGATGCTCTATGGGATTCTGCGTGGCGACGACTATGAAAGGCTCCGGCAGAGGGTGCGTGGTGCCTTCGACCGTGACGTGTCGCTCCGCCATGGCCTCAAGCAGCGCCGATTGAGTCTTGGGCGTCGTGCGATTGATTTCGTCGGCCAGCACCACGTTGGCGAAGACGGGGCCGGGCTTCCACTCGAAGACTCCCGAATGCTGGTTGTAGATGGAAAGCCCTATCACATCCGAGGGCAGAAGGTCTGAGGTGAACTGTATACGCTGGAAAGAGCAGTCGAGCGCGCGGGCCAGAGCTTGAGCCAGAGTGGTCTTGCCCACGCCGGGCACGTCTTCTACGAGCAGGTGTCCTCCGGCAATCAGCGTGACGACGGCCAGGCGCACGGCTTCGGGCTTGCCCTTGATGACGCTCTCTATGGCGGATTGCAGGCGCTCTACCCGGCCCGCAGCCGCCCTCACGAGCGCCTGCGTCTCTCCCTGGTCTGCTGTCTGCAATCGTCTCATGGAAATATTTTATCTTCAGGCCCTAAGGGGGCGCGTCTCCCGTTTATTCTACATGTTTAGCCTGGAAGCCGCACGTTTCCGATGTACGCAAAGCGGCTGGAGATGGCTTGATGCTCTTTTGCTTTTTTACTTTTGCCTTTAGTAATATTAACGGCTGGTGCAACCAGCGACGCTCCGTTTTGTATCAGAAGAGAGTAAGATTAGGGAACCTTTTTGAAGCTAGCTCGTGTAGCTTTAATGAATTTATTCGAAGGAGTCTATATGCGAGATAATCGTCGAAAGACGCGAGGGCGGGAAAGCGGATTCACACTGATGGAGTTGATGATAGTCATCGCCATCATAGGCATTCTGGTGGGCGTAGGCGTCTACGGTTGGAAGCAGGGTATCAGAAGCGCCAACGAAAATGCGGCTATACAGCAGCTAGAAGCTTTAAGAAAAATTCAAGCCTCTTACTCGCTCAGCCATCGCGGCGACTATGGCACGTTCGAGCAGCTTGTCAAAGCAGGCTCGCTTGAGGACGAGCGCTTTGCCAACGAGACGCCGTCCGTGCAGGGTTACGTCTACACCATGAAGGTCACGCCCGCAGGAAACGGCCAGAGAGCCTTCTACACAATCAACGCAGACCCCATGGACGGCGGCACAGGCACCAACCATTTCTACCTTGACCCGGATGTGCCGAACATACGCGTCAACGCGGAGAAGCCAGCAGCAGCCACAGACCCGCCGCTCACGAAGTAGGCCGAAGTTTTATAACCGAACCCACGAGGAACGTAAGGACGCTACGTGGTGTAGCATCCTTACGTTCTTCTTTTTCGCTTTATCAAATCTCTTGACAAAGCTATCCGTCGGGGCATAGAGTCGCGGGCGGTTCTTCACAGGGTTTGATAATTCTCGCCGGGCCTGCCGCGTCTCTTCGAGAGATGCAAAACTTTCCGGAGTCAGCAACGTTCGTCCGAGCCTCTCATGCCGGGGGCTGAGATTTCAGAGGAGAAAAATGTGATGGATGATAAAGTCATTGTAACCAATCTCTCGGCTCTCAAGAGCAAGTACGGCAAGTCGTTGGCAAAGATAGAGGCCGCGCTCAAACGGCTCATGGCCGCAGATAAAAAGCGCGGCATCACGTCTCGCTTTCTGGCGCTTGATGATGCGACCGCGATGAAGAAGCTGAAGGCACAGCCCGTCACCAACGCCGCAGACTTCAAACAGAACAAGCAGGCGATTGACGGAGTCTTTCGCGCGCTCATGCCTGACTACCTGATGATTCTGGGCGCAAACGACATAGTGCCGCATCAGAACATGCGAAACCCTGTCTTCAATCCACTGGGCGGCGACCGCGACGAGTTCGCGTTCGGCGACCTGCCCTACGCCTGCGAAGCCCCTTACAGCCAGAGGCCGCAGGATTTCACAGGCCCCACGCGCGTTGTGGGCCGCCTGCCGGACTTGAACGGCGTGGGCGATGCCGATTACCTGATACGAATCATAGAGGTCGCCGCCCAGTACAAGTCGCTCAAGGCTGTAGACTATTTGAGCTATCTTGGAATCAGCACGGAGGTCTGGAAAAATTCCACGGAGATGAGCCTGACGAATCTCTTCGGCTCGGCCAAAGACCTTCAGCTTGCTCCGAATCAAGGCCCGAAGTGGAGCGCGGCTCTCATGTCGCGCCGCACGCATTTCATCAACTGCCACGGCGCGCCCGCAGACTTTCACTTCTACGGGCAGAGCGGCACGAACTACCCTAAGGCGCACGACGCCTCTTTGCTCAACGGCAAGATTAAAGAGGGCACGATTGTCGCCGCCGAGTGCTGCTACGGCGGAGAGCTTTACAATCCCAATCTGGCGAAGGGGCAGGCGGGAATCTGCAACACCTACTTGGGCAACAAGGCTTACGGCTACTTCGGCTCGACGACCATAGCCTACGGGCCGCCCACTGGCAATGGCTCAGCCGACCTTATCTGCCAGTATTTCATAGACAGCGTCTTGAAGGGAGCAAGCCTAGGGCGCGCCGCGCTCGAAGCCCGCCAGCGCTACATAGAATCTTCGCCCGAGATGGATCCCATAGACCTGAAGACGCTCGCGCAATTTAATCTCTACGGCGACCCGTCAATCGTGCCGGTCGCGGTCGCAAGCCCGCAGAAGCGCACGACGCGCGGCGCGAAGGCTGCGTTTGAAGCCGCAGCATCTACGCGTGCGGACGTGCGCCGCCAACTGCTCAGCAAAGGTCTCTGGCTTGCTAAAAATCATCCGGTCGCAGTCGAGCGTACAACTTCTACAACTCGCGGCGCGAAGACTCGTGGAGGAGGCGGCGCAGGCATAAGCAATGCTGTTCAGGCTGAGCTAAAGCGCTTGGCTTCACGGGCCAACCTGGGACAGACCGATGTCATGTCCTTCGGCATAGAGCGCGCACCCGAACCCAAATCCATGACGCGCAGCATGAAGGCCATGCGGCCCGCTTCGACCGCCTTTCACGTCATCGTCGGACGCGCAGGCGACGGAGACGCTGGAGCGAGTGCGACTATCAGAGGAGCGACTCGCGGAGCGAAAGCTAAGACGACTGAAAGCGCAGAGCAGCCACCCGTGCCTTCCATCGTCGCGCTGGTTGCCAAAGAGGTCGACGGCCAGATTGTTTCCGTTCGTGAGCTTCACGGAAAGTAACAGGGATGAAGTAAGATAATAGAGGGCAGGGATTAGGTTCCAGGCGCTAGGGGCGCTCAATTCTCTTCCCTGCCCTTTTTTCATATGAAGCTCAACGGAAGCGTCACCAAGAAACTCTTCGGCGCAGGCTCTAAGAGCGAGCATGAAGCAATCATCCTGGTCACAAAGACGGGCGAGTACGTCCTGCGCCGCAAAGGTGGCAACCCCTTCTTCGACGCCGAACTCGAAAACCTGGTAGGCAAACGAATCAACTGCGAAGGCGACCTCACGGGCTACACTTTCCTCATGGATAACTGGACGGAAGAGTAACGGCGAAGGCTGGCTCCAGCCTTAACGCTACGCGCTGAATTCCTTAATTTGACAGACCCGAATCCCCACGGTTATTCTTTCCACACTGATTATTCAAACGCTCTTGCCCGCTTAGCTCAGTTGGTAGAGCGCTCGCTTCACACGCGAGAGGTTTCGTAGGTTCGAGTCCTACAGCGGGCATTTTCATTTTCTCTCACTACTATGTTCTATCAAAGAGACGCAGATGCACATGAAGCAATCTGTTTAAATCATTAAGGCCGCTCTTTGGAAGCGGCCTTAACTTGTTTTCACCACATTTCAAATCCGGCTTACACTCTTATTGCAGAATCGGATGATAACCGCCGGTGGAGTGGTCTGCCGTTTTGTTGTAGAGCGCGCGGTCGTTGAAGTAGAGAACCAGATGCTCGCCTTCGTAGCGTACTACGTTTGAGACTCGCTGCCAGGCGCGGTCGTGCTCGGCTATGAGAAAGGCGCTAGGGTTAAAGGTCAGAACCATTCCCCCTGCGTAGATGAACCCGCCCTGGTCGTAGCCGCTTCCGGCATACTGCCCTGCCGGTACAGCCACGTCCGGCGAATAGTTTCCCTGGCTGTCTTTCAAGCGGTCTGCGCGGCCTATGAAGACTGTGTAGTCCGAATAATTCAGGCGGCGTGTGTAGCCGTGACGACGCGCAATGCGGAAAAGCTCCGTGAAGCCTTCATTGATGGCAACCAGAACCTCCGTGCGCGGTCGTGAGCGAGCGAAGACTCGCACGCCGTTTGAGGTTCTGGTCACGAAAGGAAAAGTGTCTCCAGAGATTTGCTCTGCGTAAGCGATGAGCTTGCGGTCTGTGCCCTGCTGCTGCGCGCCTGCGGGGCTTATCAACGTGCCGGAAATTGCCACGGCGCATAGAACCGCCAGAAGAAAGATGGCGCGCAGAGATTTCTTAAACATCTGTCCCATTGTTCATCCACCTGCCCTTTGCTCTTTCACTACCTGACGGCTATTTCTCGCCGCGAACTCTCTTTAGCTCCCTGATAAAAGCGGCTGCCTCCTGGCGCACGACGGCAGTGATATCACTGGGAGTCGTCTTCCAGGTTTGCAGAATCAGGCGACGACCGTAACCATATTTGCCAGCCGCCTCGCTGCGCGTGTAAACGGAAAACTTAATGTCAGCCGGGCGTTGAATACTGGGGCCGCTCTCTGTGGGGAATCCCCCGACTGAGGTTATCCAGACATCAATTATGAAGTCGGCGTCTTTGGGGGACTTCACTATCTCAAGCCGCCCGTACTGCTCTATCTCCTTGTAGACCTGCTGCTCTAGAGTGAGGCGCTGGTAGCTGATGGACGGAGCGATAAATGATCCTCCGAGCGGCGTGATGGAAATGTAGACGCGTTGCTTATCCTTAAGCTCGCTTATCTCACCCCGCTCCGTAACGCTTGAGTTGTACCACTCGATTGAGCTTCTTTGAGCAAAAGCAGAGATGTTCAGCAGCAGGACGAGTGTGGCTGAACATATAAGATACCTGTACGACTGCGCTCTATGTACGAAAGCAATAGACTGCATAACCCCTCCTGTCGTTGGTCTCTGCGCCCGCCATGTCAAACGCACGGCCAGGCTTGTGTTAACAGTAAAGAGTTCCAAGCGCGGCCTCTGCTCGGATTTCAACTTGTGCATATAGCTATAAGGCATAGCCTTTGTGGGCTATGCCTTATAGGAATCGTTAGGGTTTTTCTCGGCCTCTGCCCCGATTATCGTTCTGTTGACGATTATCGGGAGGCGGCCCCTTCTTGTCCTCGACCTTGATTTTTGGCGGATCCTCTTTCTGTCGCTGGTCGCCACCACGGCCCTGTTGTGCAAATGCACCTGCGGCCAGGATGCAGAGCATCATGACTGCCAATAACATTTGCTTTAAAGCTTTCATGGTCACCGATAGCCTCCTCATGCTTTTTTCACATGGCGCGCATGGGAGGGAGAGAAGAGACGCGCTCAGCCTCGTAATAGAGCAAGATTAATGCCACCCGGAAGGGCCATCCAGGCCCCCCTGTTTACAGTGCTTAGTTTACCAGCTTACGCCCTCAAGCGCACCCTTTCGGCGGCAGGCGCACGATATAAGGCACGAAAAAGGGCGCTTCCCCAGGGAAAGCGCCCCACTTTCGGCCAACTATCCAAGGCCCCTTTATTTACGCACGGTAACTCTTGCGCTCCCCACATTTCCGCTTGAGTCGAAGGCCCTGAGCGAGATGGTGTGCTCGCCTCTGCCCGCTATCTGTAGCTCAAGCGTGTAGGATTCTCTCTGGCTGTCGGCTATGCCGTCATCCGGGCTGACAGCCCGCCACGGGCCGCCGTCTATGCTCACGTCTGCGCGTTTGAGACGGCCCGTAGCGTCCTCCACGTCAAAGCGCGCACGCACGTTATCGCCAGTAGCCACGGCGTCGCCTGTCGCTCCAACTACGGGCGGCGTGTTGTCTATGTCCACGGGTTCGCTGGTACGCTCGCCCGTCAGAGCTTGCCCGCCGGGATTCTCCGGCGCGTCCGACACCACCACCCTGAAGATGTAGCGGCCATCAGCCAAAGCCGCGCTATCCACCGTGTAGAAGTTATCGCGCAGCTTGTCTTTCAAGAGCCGGAAAGAACTCTCGCCCAGCGAGCGGTAGTAGATGGCGTATTCAAGCGAGTCGCCGTTGCGGTCTTCGGCCTGCCACTGAATCGAGCGCGCACCGCGCTGGTAAACTCTGCGCGGCGGAACCGTGGCTACGGGGCCGAAGATTGAAGGGTCAAGACCGGAAGCCTCTATGTTCGGGTCTGTCTGAATCTGCACCGCCTGTTGAAGCCCCACGCCGACCGGCAGAACCGTGATGGAGAGCACTTCGGGCGCGACGTTACGCGGCAGGTAAGCTATGCTCACGTCTTCCAGCCGGGCGAGAGCCGTGCCTGCACCCGCAGAGCGCAAGCGAGCGCGCCATTGTATGTAGCGTGCGCGCGGGCTTGTCACCTGCGAGCCGCGCGGCTCTGTATAGGGCGTGCTCCAATCGCTCCAGGTCATGTCGGGCCGCTCGCTGTTCCCAGTGCGCGTTTGAAGCTCCACGCTTCCCTGTCCCTGCCACCAGATACGCCCCCAAGAAGAGACTAGCTTCGCGTCGCGCACAGCCGACTCAAACGTCCCCTCGCTCACAGGCTCCGTGCTGAAGCGGAAGAGCTTCCCCTGGTTGCTGCTCGCGGCGAAGACTTCGCGCCCTCGAACAATGAAAGACGAGACCTGCCCTTCGGTTGATTGCAGCAGCAGTGTGTCGCGGCCATTGTCCGTCACGGAATAGATGCGTCCCTTGTCCGAAGTCCCTATCAAAACGCTCCCGCCTTCGGGTGCTGGCGCAACAGCAAAAGCCGTCACCGTCTGCGAACTCCAGAGCACATCCGTTCCGCCGTCGGGCAAGATGCGAAAGACCGCGCTACGCGCGTTCGAAAGGTCGTTGCGGCTGCGCGAAGACGCGCCCGTCTGTCCTGAAGCGCCGCTCGCATCCTCAACGCCAGTGATGGTCACGCTCGTAGTGACGGTGCCGCCGGAAGCATCGCCCGAAGTAGAAGTCGTAGTAGTCCCTATGCGAGCGCCTGACGATGCGGCGTCGCTCAGGGCAAGCGCGTAGATAGAGCCGTCGGGCGCAGAAGCTAGCGCATGTATCTCGCGCAGAGAAGAATCAAAGAGCGCGAAGGCTTTCCCCTCTGGCGAGATTCGCAGGACAAGCCCGCCCGGGTCTGTTCCCGCAATCAAATCCCCGCGCGAGTTCACCGTCAGAGATATAACGTGCGTCTCGTTCGTATCGACGAAGAGAGCATCTTCAGGACGCGCGCCCGCAGCCCGCACTCTATAGAGCTTGCCGTTATCGCCAGTGCCCACGGCGAGGCTCCCGTCCGCCATCACGGCCAGCGACCAAATGTACTTATCCGGCGGGTCAAAGTAGGCTTCGGCGCGACCGTCCGCAGAGATGCGATAGACTTTTCCATCCGGCGACGTTCCGGCATAGAGCACGCCGTCACGGCCTACCACCATCGCCGTCACGTCCAACTCAGCCGCATCGTAAACGAGCGAGCCGCTTCCCGATGCAGTGACGCGAAAGATGCGACCGTCGTGTCCCGTTCCGAGGTAGACGTTGCCTGCGCTGTCAACCGCGCTTGACCAGACGAAGGACTGCTGCGTGTCGAACATCTGCGTGAAGCGCGGCGCGAGCATAAAAGCTCCGGTATCCGTGACGGAAATCCCGCGCGCGTCTCCCCTTAAAATCTCCGCACGGCTGCCCGTCTCCCAGATGAGAGGCTCGCCCGCCCTGGCCGTAGATGAAAAGAGAATGAAGATTGAGACGAGACAAAAGAGTGTGCTGACGTGTGTCTTAAATTTTTTATTAGCCATCAACGGCATCATAACCGAAATTGCTCTGCGTTGAGAAACCGGCAAACCTATGAGCTTATTAAACTCCAACGTACCTAGCGTAGAGCGAGCGAGCCTGATTGACATCATCTGTGCCGCGAATGATTGAGCGCGCGTCACGAAAGACGGTCAACTCATAATCGCCCACGCGGAAGCGCAGCGTGTAAGGGTTGAAATTGACTTCGCCCGATGCGCGCAGGCGCTCGGCCAGTCGCTCGAAATCAATGGCGGTGGGCCTCGGCGGAGAAATCTGAATGGCGTCACGACCACACAGAACGGCTGCAAAGTCGCTCGTCTCCGCATCCAGCGCTTCATAAATTCCCTTCGCGCAGACGGGGCAATCCTCATTCGGTTTGCCCAAAGCGATGCGCCGCCACTCGTTTCGCCAAACGTCCAACCGCATAAGCGAATTGTGAAGGCTCTCAGTGTGTCCCGTCAGCAGCTTCAAGGCTTCGCTCACCTGCACTGCGGAGACTATGCTGATAATCGGCATGATGACGCCGCTTGTATCGCAGGTCGGAGCGCTTCCCGCCTTAGGCGCTTCTTCAAAGATGCAGCGCAGGCAAGGGGCTTCGTGCGGACGCACCGTCATCGTCACGCCGTAAGATGAAACAGCAGCCCCGTAAATCCAGTTCGTGTCGTGCCTGACGCAAGCCTCGTTGAGGAGGTAACGCGTGCTGAAATTGTCCGTCCCGTCCAGTACAAGATTACAGTCGCGTATAAGCCGCTCCACATTCGTTCGATTAACGTCCGTAACTTCCGCTTCGACTTCGATCTCGGAATTAATCTCTTTGATGTGCCGAGCGCATGCGACGGCCTTCGGGATTCTCTCTCTGGCGTCTGCCTCCGTGAACATGGTCTGTCGCTGCAAATTCGAAGGCTCTATGAAATCTCTATCAACTAATCGCAGGTGTCCGACTCCGGCACGCGCCAGCGCTTCGGCATGAGCAGTGCCGAGCGCGCCGCAGCCCACTATGAGCACACGCGACGCGAGCAGGCGCTCTTGGCCGTCTCTCCCGATTCCCTCAAATAAAATCTGCCGACTGTATCGCTCGTTCATGCCCTTAACTCTATTTTTCCAACTCCCGCTCAGCCGCCGCGCGCATAACTTCAAGCGGTACTTGCGTCCCCATCCACAAGCGGAACTGTTCTGCGGCCTGCGCTATCAACATCTCTAAGCCTTGAAGAGTCTCACAGCCTGCCGCTTCGGCTTCCATGAGAAAGCGTGTCTTTGCAGGATTGTAAACCAAGTCGTAGGCCAGATGCGCTCCGCGAAGTTGAGAACGGGTCGCAGGCGTCTCCCCTTCGCTCGCGCCGCGCATGCCCAGAGGCGTTGCGTTGACGACGATTTCAAAATCATGAAAGCGCGCGTCGTCAAGCTTCAGAGAGCGTGTGCCGAACTCTTCCGCGAGCCGAGCGCCCTTCTTCAAGTCACGCGCAAAGAGAGTCACGTCTGCGCCCGCGCGCATGAGGCTCCAGAGTGCCGAGCGCGCCGCGCCGCCCGCTCCTATGAGCGCAACTTTTTTCCCGCTTAACTCTGCGCCTCGCTTTACGAGAGGCGAGAGGAATCCGCTTGCGTCCGTGTTGTATCCGCGCAACTCTTCGCCTTCGACTACAATCGTATTGACCGCGCCTATCTCTCTGGCCGCAGGCTCTATCCAATCAAGATGCTCCATGACAGCAGTTTTGTGCGGAGCCGTGACGCTCAGGCCGCGCAGCTTCCAACGAATTTCACAGGAGCGCGGGTGCGCCATTCGTCTAAGAAAATTTCCGGCCTCGTGAGTTTCAAAAGGAATGTAGACCGCGTCGATTCCGCTCGCGGAAAACGCGGCGTTGTGCATAGCGGGCGAGACGGAATGAGAGACGGGCGCGCCCATGATGCCTAAAATCGAGGTCTCTTCCGTTATCTCTTGAATGCGGTAGAGGTCGCGCAACTCTTCGGCTGTGGGCTGGCCCGGAGCGGTCGCGTGCGCTTTATCGAGCGCGGCGTAAGTTAGAAACGAGCCGCGCGAAGGCCCAAGGATTCTGGTCGCAACTCCGGCCTGGCCCATAGCGAGCGCAATCAACTCTAGCCCCTCGTCGCGCGCACGCTCAAGCAGATTGAAGACGGCAATACAATCGGTCGCGTCCTTTGCGCTGACGGCTATCTTGATGACGCGCGCGGGCACAGACTTCATGGCTTCGTAGAGTTGTTCCAGATTCGAGTGCTTTCCTGTGAAGTCGTGATGCGAGCAGATGATTCGCGTCCAGTCCAAGCCCTCTTTCTCCATCAAAACCCGCGCGACATCAAACTCTATATCGCAGAGTTCCGCGCCCGCTTTGCTCAACATGTCCAGCCAGAAAACTATGCGGTTGAGGCTGTCCATCTCGCGCAGGCCGCCTTGCTCTGCGGGGCGCAGTGTGATGATGAAAGCATCTGAAGCTGAGGACGTGAGCGATTCAAGGCGTGCCAGCGCTTCGTTAAGCTCCGCGCCCGCCAGATAATCCAGCCGCAACTCTATGATGTCTGCTCGAAGCGCACTCGCGCGCTCGATTGCCTGCGATAAATCGCTTGCCCTTTGCTCGCAAACAGAAACACAGACGAGCGGCTTTCTTTGAATCTCTTTCATAAAATCAGCGAGGCGATGCGTATGGAATTGACCGCATCGCCTCAGGTTTTGATGAACACGCGTGGCTCTTCCCGCTTTCAGGGAGCGAGCGTTTCGAACAACTCGTGCGAGAGATAGCGCTCGCCGAAGTCGCAGATGATGGAGACGACGCGCTTGCCCTCGCCCATCTCACGCGCTATGTCGCGTGCGACAACTGTTATCGCTCCCGAAGAGATGCCGCAGAAGATTCCCTCTTCGCGTGCCAGCCGCCGCGCCATCTCAATCGAGTCCGTGTACTCAACGCGACGCACATCGTCCACAACGGACGCGTCGTAGTTGCGTGGGATAAAGCCTGCGCCGATTCCCTGAATCTTGTTGGGGCCGGGTTCTCCGCCTGACAGAACCGGCGACGAAGAAGGCTCTACGGCTACCACGCGCACGTGCTTTCCAACGCGCTCTTTCAAGACCTGCCCGACGCCTGCGATTGTGCCGCCGGTTCCTACGCCAGCGACGAAGGCATCAATCTGTCCGTCTGTGTCTTCCAGAATCTCTTCGGCTGTGGTGCGGCGGTGGACTTCAGGGTTCGCAGGGTTATCAAACTGTCCGGGCGTCCAACTGTTCTCGGTCTTCTCGAACAACTCCGCAGCCTGTTTGATGGCTCCCTTCATGCCTTCAGCGCCGGGTGTGAGAACAACTTCAGCGCCGAGGGCCGAAAGCACTCTGCGGCGCTCGACCGTGACGGTGTCGGGCATGGTGACGATTAACTTGTAGCCTAGGACTGCCGCCGCGAAGGCCAGAGCAATTCCTGTGTTGCCGGAGGTCGGCTCTATGATGACGGTCTGTCCGGGCTTGATGAGACCATCGCGCTCTGCGGCTTTAATCATCGCTGAGCCTATGCGGTCTTTGACGGAGTCCATAGGATTCTGCGACTCCAGCTTCGCAATCAACTCCGCCGAATTGGGCGCAGGGATGCTGTTAAGGCGCACGAGCGGCGTGTAGCCTATCAACTCAAGCATGTTGTTGGCGATTTTTGGTCTTTGCGGCATAGGGGACTCCTTCTTAAAAGCTGAGCTATTTTTTTAAGGAGACTATACAAAGGCAGAGGACAAAAAGCAAAAGACAGAAGCTGGAGGTCAAAGGTCAGTCGGGAATCTCTCTTTACTTTCAACTAACCTCTGTCTTTCGTGCTGAGGTGTCGGGTTGTGCCTTCGGTTACGCTCGGCGGCGGAGCCATCATCTCGGAGGTGTTGCGCGGGGCGGGAAGCTCACCCGCCGTGTGCGAGGATGAAAGCTCTGCTTGAGAAAGAGCGGCGTCCGCTCCTCTTGGAAGCTCTCTACGTAGTTGTATTAATTGTCCTATGCCTTCACCGAAGCAGGCGAAGGTCGGTATCAGCAACCAGAACCACCAGAACCTGCCGGAAGGAACGGCGAGCGCTACGACCAGAGAGATAATCAGAAATGCTGCGCCGACGCCCAGATTCTCGAAAGCCTTCGCGTAGGTCGCGGGCTTCTTCTCGCGGCGGCGGCGACGACGGCGGCTGGCCCTGGTCTCCTCTTCCTCTTCGTCCAGAACGGCGGGAGTCTCCGGCCTGCGCCCCGTCAGCGCCACAGGCACGAGGCTGATGTCTGCACCGCAAGCGCGACAGAATCGTGCGTTATCCATATTCTGCGTAGCGCATTTCGGACAAAACATATCTTCCTCCACTAAAAGAATTGATTCATTTATTCATTGAATCAATGAACCGATGAATCAATGTATCAATCTTTTTCATCATTTCTTGTTCTTTGCCTGAGCGCTTCGTAAAGCACAACTCCGGCTGCGACCGAAACGTTGAGCGAAGTGATGTGGCCGCGCACAGGGATACGCACGAGCGCGTCACAATGTTCACGCACAAGGCGATGAAGCCCCGCGCCTTCGCCGCCGAAAACCAGCGCGCAGGGCACAGTCCAATCCCACTCCGTATAATCCCTGGTCGCGTCCGCGCTCGTCCCCACAGTCCAGATGTTTCTCTCCTTCAACTCGTCCAGCAGCCGCACAAGATTCTGCACGCGCGCAACCTGAACTCGCTCCAAAGCTCCTGCGGCGGCCTTGGCGACCGTCTCTGTTAAGCCCACAGCGCGACGCTCGGGGATGAAGACGCAGTGCGCTCCCACGCACTCTGCCGTGCGAAGTATGGCTCCAAGATTGCGCGGGTCTTCCACGCCGTCGAGCACAACCGCGAGCGGCGGCTCCTCTGTGCCTACACGAGCGGCGAGCGATTCAATCAACTCATCCCTGTCGGCGTAACTGGCGGCTGCGATGACCGCAATCACTCCCTGATGATTCGCGTCTGCGCCCGCGACGCGTTGAAGCTCGGCGCGCGGCGCGTGACGCACGGGGACGCCGCGCTTTCTGGCTTTGCTCAATAGCTCGCGCAAGCGGTGATGATGCGCGCCTTCAGCGATTATCAACTGCTCCAGCGCACGCTCGCCCGCGCGCAGGGCTTCAAGCACCGGAGCCACGCCGTAGATTTTCGTCCACGCGCTACGCTCTTCTCCTTCATGAGAAGCGCGCGGCTCGGAGGACGGGCGCTTTTCGGCCTCTCGACGCTTATCGAATGACGCGTGCCCGCCCCCTCTTCGCCTCTGCTCAGTCCTCTTCATGCGGATGTACGGCCCTCGCCCGCCTCTCCGAGCAAAAGGTAATGGCGCAGGCGAGAGTAGCGCGTGAACTGTCTCTCGTTGTCGCTTGTCATGACGGCTTCAACGTTGAAGCGTCCGGGCCGCTCGCGCCGCAAGCCGGACTGCGTGCGCTCCTCCGGCGGCCAGATGCTTGCGAGCGCCTGACGCAGGCCGTTGTAAGAATCGTCCACCATCACACGCGGCGCACGCTCGCGTATTACTTCCACGAGCGTTGCGAAATTCTGAGAAGCTATGAGCGCCTTTCGCTCTTTGAGACAGGAGAAGTCAAAGCTGTCGGAAGCCACGCGCCAGCCGCCGTCGTAATCCTTCGTGTACAGGTCAAGCAGCAGCACGTCTCCAGTCATCTCTCGCGCTACGACCGCTTCGCTGCCTCTAGTCTTTCGGCGCTCCTCCATCTCAACGCGTCTTGTGACGAGCCTTCCAGTAACCATCAACGTGATGTCTGCCCACGCCGCGCGCCACGCCTCTTTGCTCCCAGCCGCGTGGGCCACAAGGCCAGCATTTTCGAAATCGAAAGCACGCGCTCGCCTGCGATGCTCGTCCTTCATCATCAAATCGCTGTCGGAGACTACAAGGACGCTCAGGCCGCAAGTGCCGAGCCGCTCTGCAACCAGCCCGGCCTCTTCGGACGAATCCACGCGCGCAAGCGGCAGTGGCTTTGCCGACTCTAATATACGCCTCGCAGCTTCCCTCTCAAGCTTGAGCAGTTCTGAAACCTCTCCTAAAAGCTCGTCCGAAGCTTCCGGCGCACGCTCGCCAAGAATTACGTTGTAGCCCTCTTCCCATTTTTCAGGCTGGCGAAGGGCGAGCCTTCTGCGCGAAGCGGCAGCCGTTTCCTGTAGAGGAAGCTTTGCGCTGCAATAGAAGCAGTTCGAGCGCGTGGGCGGATTGGCGCGCAGGCACTCCGCGCACGTCACCATCTCTTCGTGAGAGAAGGGACGCGCCTCTTCCACACGCGTCGCGTCTTCCATCTCAGGCAAAAAATTTTCGTAGTCTTCCGGCAACACGCGCGCCTCTCTCTTTTGAATTCCCGGCCCGATGATTATACTTTGCCCGCGCCCTGTTGCAATCTAATAATCATTGAACATGGAGCGTCTTCCGGTATAATCCGTTAGCGCAAACGCAAAAGAAAATGGCTGGCATCTACATTCAAAAGGCTGCGCGACGAAAGCTGAAGCGTTGCCGCACGGCGCTCGTCACGGCGCTCCTGTCTCTGGCGTGCGCCTGTGCCGCAGCCACTACGCCGCCCAACCCCGGCGCGCCCAATCCGAACGCGCCGCCGTATCCAGTGCTCTTAACGGACGAGCAGGGCGACAGGCGGGGCGCAGCGCTTGGGGCCTGGGCCAGGTTGATGCACGCGAACGCAATCGAAGGCGCGCCGGAGCCGGAGCTTCATCCTGTGACGGCGACCATAGCCCGCCTGCCACAGCTTCCCGCCCCGCTCTATCTTCCAAAAGTAGGTGAGGGCGTGCCCATGACCGAAGAGGAGACGCGCGAAGCTCTGCGCCGATTCATAAACGACAACCGCGAGTTGCTGGGCATAGACCCGCCGCAGCTTTCGCTCGTTCAGCGCACGGATGCAGCAGACGGCACCAAGCGCGCTCTTTATCAACAGCGCGCCTTTCGTTACAACTTTCGCAACGGCTTTGGCGCGGTCGAGATTACCTTCACGCCCGACCGCCGCATCCTGAATATAACCAGCACGGCCATTCCCGATATTGAGCGGCTGCGCGTCGCGGGAGCGGGCATAGCTCCGCGCGCTGAGCTACAGTCTGCCGAGCAGGTCGTCAAGAGTTTGGCGGGACGCACCATCAGTTACACGGACGCTGCGGGCCGTAGCTTGAGCTACACCATCACGCCCGAGAACCGCATCACTCCGCGCCAGTTCGTAATCTATCCGGTACTCAGAGAGGACGCGCCGCCCGCGCTTGAGTTTCATCTGGCGTGGGAGATTATGATAGAGGGCGCGCCCCTTCGCACCATCTATCTGGATGCGATTACAAACGAGATTCTCTCGGCTACGACCGCCGAGACGCCCGCCTATTGAGCGGGGCAAGCATCTTTTCACTTGACCTTAAGCGGCGCAAAGCGGCATGCTGAGCAACAGATATTTAAAAACTTATGAGGTAACTTTAAGGGATGAACAATTTTGACCCGACGAACAATATCTCCTGGCAGTTCGGACATCGCGGTCGAGTAGCAGTTTTCATTGACGGAAACAATCTTTTCCACGCGGCTCGCTTTCACAACATAGACATTGATTACAACAAGCTGCTGCGTGTGCTTCTCGGTGATGGCCGACTCTTGCGCGCCTTCTTTTACACGGGCGTTGACGTGGGCGCAGAGCGCCAGCAAGGGTTCCTGCTCTGGATGCGCCGCAACGGCTTTCGCGTAGTCCAGAAAGAACTGAAGACATTCTATGATGGCACGCGCAAAGCGAATCTGGACGTAGAGATTGCCGTTGACATGCTCTCGCTGGCGGGGCGCTACGATACGGCAGTGCTGGTCTCCGGCGACGAGGACTTTGTTTACGCCGTCAACGCAGTGGCCTACAAGGGCTGTCGCGTAGAGGTCGCTGGCTTCCGCTCGAACACCGCTCCGAAGCTGATTGACGTAGCTGACTTCTTCATAGACCTCGGCGACATAGCCGACAAGGTCAGGAAAGAGGTCTCGCACGGCGTACGCTACGACGAGCGCGACCTGCATGAAGAGACTAGCCACAACGTCTTCATGCAGAACGGCGTCAACGGAGTCGTGCCCTCTGCGGACGC
Organism: Pyrinomonadaceae bacterium; assembly: GCA_014534425.1. Classification (GTDB taxonomy): domain Bacteria; phylum Acidobacteriota; class Blastocatellia; order Pyrinomonadales; family Pyrinomonadaceae; genus JACVRN01. Next base: position 28,654 of record JACVRN010000005.1, on the reverse strand, counting down.
GGGCCATGCCGAAGGCTACACGGCCCCTCCCGTCTCGCGCGTAGTCATAGAAGCCGACCTGGACGAAGAGACGGACGCCTTCGAGCCTGCGGCAGATTTAATTCGCATCACAGACGAACACTAGGAAGCCGTCAGCAATCAACCGTCAGCTATCAGCTTTTGAATTTCGCTGACGGCTGACCGTTATATTTATGAAATTCTTCAGTGTTGAAGAGGCTAACGCTCTGCTCCCCACGGTACGGCGCATCGTAGAGTCCATACAGCGCCAGCACAACCGCCTGCTCTCTTTTCAAGCGGCTGCGAGATATGCCGCCGAGGGCGCGGAGCAGGGCGGCGGCGGGATGCCGGAAGGCCCCAGTTATGTGGCTATTCTCAGCCGCCTGGCCGACGGCGCGGGCCAGTTGGAATCCCTGGGCGTTCAACTGAAGGATTACTCGCGCGGCCTCATAGACTTTCCCTCTCTGCGCGAAGGTCGCGTAGTGCTGCTCTGCTGGCAACTGGGCGAAGGCGACCAAGTCCAGTGGTGGCACGACGTAGACGCAGGCTTCGCCGGTCGCCAACCGCTTTAAAAAATTGCAGAAGTGAGAATGCAGAATGCGGAATGAGGAGTAACTAACTCTTTCATCCCGCAGTCTGCCTTGCCTTTTATCTTGTATGCGCGCGGCGTTCAAACACAGTAGCTAGTATATTTTCTGGTTGACGACTTAAAGTAGTGCATGATAGTATCCGCGCCGACCCACAGAAGGGCAACGGGTTCAATCATGCTCTCTGGAACCCATCGCTCAATTGACTTAACTCTTGTTGCAGCTTTTTCCTGATGGGAGGCCCCTTCGTTATGCAGTGTCCCGCGTGTCGCGCCGTTTATTCAAACGGGCTTGATAAATGCCCACGGTGCAAAACGCCAGCGCAGGTTCCGGCACCTGATGCTCAAATAGAACTTTCCGCTTCCCCAAACACGGCAACGACGCCGCCCGCGCCTGAGACGGACGCGACCGCGCAGGCTACGGCGGCTTCTACGTTGATAGAGTTTCCGGGCGCGCGTTCCATGCCGCAGTGGCGTAAGCAGTTGAGCGAGCGCGTGCGTGAGATTCAGGAGCGCCGCGCCAGAGAGGCTGCGCTAGCGATGGAGGAAGCCGCGACCACAGCGCCGACTGCTGCGCCCGTGAGCGCAGAGACTAGCGCGCCTCCGCTCGGTCTTGTTCCGCCGCCGCCTGCGCCCGAGATGAATCCGATTGTCGTGGCCGCGCTTCGCAGAATCGAGCGTGCACGGCAGACACAGCCAATGCCGCCCGTCTCGCGCTCGCGCGGCGGCGCAGCCGTCGCACGCGTGGCCGAAGAGCAGTACCAGGAAGAGATTAATCTACTTGCGCCGCAAACTGAGACGGCTGCCGAAGCCGCGCCCGCGCGCAACCTGGTGGTTGTCCCCGCGCCCGTCAAAGAAGAGCCTGCGGTTAAGCCTCAGCAGCCTAAGCGCGAAGCCCAAGCGGTAGTGAGCGAAGCGGCGCTGCCTCAGACTGAAGCCGCAGAGGCTACGGCTGAAGATGCGGGCGAGGATGTTTATGATGATCGCGCGCCCGTTGTGGCAAGGCTGACCGCGAGCGCTATAGATTTTCTGGTCGTGGCCTTTGCCTCTTCGCCGTTTGCAGCCGTCATAGAATTAACCAATGGCAACTGGTCAGACCCGCGAGTTGCTGGCTCTATGGGAGCAATCGTGCTCGTGGTGATGTTTCTTTACCTGACTGCTTCGACCACTCTGGCAGGCCGCACATGGGGAATGTCGCTGCTCTCTTTGCGAGCGGTTGACGCGGACACGGGCTTGCAGCCCACTACCAAACAGGCGATTGCGCGTGCGCTTTTCTACATGGTCTCGCTGGCAGCCCTGGGGATTGGAATTATCTACGCGCTCTTTGACGCCGAAGGCCGCACCGCCCACGACCATTTCTCGCGCACTGCGGTCATACTGGAATAGACAGGAGTTTCAGGAAAAATTTCGAAGGCTCTGCTTCTTGGTGGAAGCAGAGCCTTTTTGTTTAGACGGAGAAAGTCTGTTAGCTTTGAGCTAAAGCTGGTTGCTGAACGCCGACTGCTATTCCATGAACGACGAGACCATCAAAGCCATTGTTGAAGAGATAAGGCCGCAGCTTGTTGGGCGCGCCTTTGGCAAGGTCTTTCAACTCTCTCGCACGTCGCTCGCAGTAGATTTTCGTTTGAGCGACGGCCTTTATCTCTTCATCAGCGTTGACCCAAACTCAGGCCCGCGCCTTTATCTAATACAGAGGCGCGTGCGCGAGCTTGAAAAACAGTCTCTGCAATCTGCCTCTTTCGTGCTGGCTCTGAGAAAACATTTGAGCGGGGCCGTGCTTGTCGCGCTCGCAAAGGATGAGAATGACCGCATCGTGCGCTTCTCTTTCAACGGCAGGGATGCTGTCGGAAACGTTGTGGAGCGCACGCTCGTAGCGCAGTTGACGGGACGGGCCGCGAATCTGCTCCTGCTGAACGAACACGGCTACATAATCGACACGCTGCGCTCGCTCAAAGGCGAAGGGCAGGAGGCTGGCGAAAGATACGCGCCGCCCGCTCAAACGGTCACGCGCACAGCGCATACGGTCATGGAGCGCGGCGCGTTCGATTCTCTGTCCGAGACAGCAGACAATTATTACCGTGAGCAGGAGGCGAAGCGCGAGTTTGATGCACGCGTCGCACGCGAGCGCTCGCGGTTAAATAAAGAGATTGCACAGCGCGTCAAGCTCAAGCGCCATCTGGAGGGAGATTTGAAGGCGCACGGCGATGCGGACGAGCACAAGCGCATAGGCGACCTGCTGCTCGCTAATCTTGCGACCGCAGAGCGGCGAGGGCCTGTGGTCTTAATCAGGGATTACTACACGGAAGGCGCGCCGTTGATTGAGGTGGAGGTTGACGAGAACAGTTCTTTGCAGGAAGAGGCCGAGCATCGCTTCACGCGCTACACGAAGGCGCGCCGCGCCAGCCGTGAGATAGCCGAGAGGCTCGCGGGCGTAGAGAAAGAGTTAGAGAAGCTTGAAGCTCAAAGGGAAAAGCTCGAAGGCATCGCGCACGCGCGCGACACGGAGGCCCTTGATGCTTTCAGCGCAAAGCCCGAGCGCGGGGTCGATGGCGGCAGGCAGTCCAGGAAGAAACAGGAGGCGGAGCGCGTGCCCGGCGCGCGACGTTACACGTCTACGGACGGCTACGAGATTCTGGTGGGCCGCGCGGCGCGCGACAATGACAATCTGACGTTTCGCATAGCGCGCCCACATGACCTTTGGCTTCATGCCGCAGACTATCCAGGCTCGCACGTCGTCGTCCGCAATCCCGCCCGCACAGAGATTCCGCATCGCACGCTCGTAGAAGCCGCACAACTCGCAGCACACTTCAGCCAGGCGCGCAACGACACCAAAGTCACAGTCCATTACACACAGCGCAAATTTCTCTCCAAGCCGAAAGGCGCAGCCCCCGGCCTGGTACGCATGTCCAGCTTCCGCTCCATCACCGTAGAGCCAAGGCTGGTGAATAGATAAGAAGTCGGTTTCTTCTACTCACTACTCAATCGTCACACTTTCGTTAAAGCAGTTGTGTAGCTTTGCTGTTTTCAAGTTTGAGCTTCAGAGAGAATCGATTTTCGCATGAGCACTAATTTCATAGAGCCACTTGAGCAGTTTGCCGCGAGCGTGCTGGATCAGATTGCGGACGTGGTGACGGGGCCTGCTTCTACCTTGCGCGACGGGACGGAGCACAGGGGCGTTGAGTTGCCCAGAGACCTTTACGCGCACCAGACAGCGCAGACCGAGTGGTGGTATTACACAGGCCACATGCAGACCAGTAGTGGTCGCCGGTTCGGTTTCGAGTTGGTCTTCTTCCAGCGTCGCACAGACCTCGATCGCTTCGGCGTCGTGCCGCTCAGGTTGATAGCCAACCCGCTTTACTTGGCGCACTTTGCTTTGACGGACGAGTCGCGCCAGAGCTTCCGCTATGAGCATCGCAAGAGCACGGGCGGCGTCTTCGATTTGCCAGCGCATGCGAGCGAGAAGAAATATTACCTGCGTCTTGGCGATTGGACTGTGCGCGAAATGGAGGGCGCGCACGTCCTGCGCGCCACTTTGGGCGATGACCTGATTTTTGAAGTGAAGCTGAAGAGCGAAAAGCCGCCCGTGCTGAACGGGCACGAGCAACGGGGCGTGAGCTTCAAGGATGAAGGCGAAGCTTCTCGTTACTTCTCTTTCACTCGCTTCCGTGCGGAGGGGCGAATTACATGGCACGGCCTGACGGAAGACTTCACAGGCTCCGCCTGGATGGACAGGGAGTTCGGCACCTGGCGCACTACGGAGAATCAGAAGGGATGGGACTGGTTCAGCATTCAGCTTTCGACCGGAGCGGAGGTGATGGTCTATCACATACGCAACGCGCAGGGCGGGCCTTCGCCTTTTTCAAGCGGAACTTACGTTGATGCTTCGGGCGCTTGGACGCATCTTAAGCGCGAAGACTTCGTGCTGGAAGCCAAGGGCAACTGGCGAAGCCCTCACACTGAAGCCGTGTATCCGAGCGGCTGGCGTCTGAGGGTTCCACGCTTCGGCGTTGATGTCACGGTTACTCCCGTGATGCAGGATCAGGAGCTTGATACGCGCGGCACCACTATGATTGTTTACTGGGAAGGCGCGTGCAGCGTGCATGGCCGCCACGGGAATGAAGAGGTTGAGGGCCGCGCTTACGTAGAGCTTGTAGGCTACGACCGCTCGCACGAGCAGCCTAGCCTCAGCGCCTTTCTTTTCGGAAGCTCGCTTGAGCGCCAGTGGCGCAGCATCTTCGGATAAAACGCCAAGCCTCCTGTGCCGCGCGCCGGACTGTATCAAACTGAAATTCAAACGAACTGTTTACAAACATAAAAGTTTGACTTGACCCTCTATTAAGCATAATCTCCGTTGGTATAAATCTTGCCAAAACGCCCCTCGTAATTCCCTCGTTGACTGCCAGCCTGTCACTCTGCGGGCAGGCTGGATTTCATCTTCGATAGGAGAAAAGATTATGGGATTATTCGACAAGATGTTTGGCTCAGGCGCGGCGGCAGCGCAGGCAGCGCCGGACGCCAACCAGCGCTTTGAAGACCTGAAGAACAAGTATCGCAGCGTACTGAACTTCATAGACCAGAATGGCGTGCGCGTTCAGAACCTGCATGTGCAGGACGACAAGCTCTTCATACGCGGCGTCTCGCCGTCAGATGAGGTCAGCAATCAGGTGTGGGATCAAATCAAGCTCGTAGACCCAAACTACCAGGACATCACTGTGGAGTTTACGGTCGAACCGCAGGCGCAACAGCAGGAGTGGCAAACGGACGTGGAGACCTACACGGTCAAGCCCGGCGACTCGCTCTGGAAGATTGCCAAGAACCATTACGGCGACGGCAACGAGTACATGAAAATCTTCTACGCCAACCGCGACAAGATGCAGTCGCCCGAATCCGTCATACATCCGGGCGACGTTCTGAACCTGCCGAAAAGCTAAAAAGTCCCAGGTTCCAAGACTCAAGTCAAAAGAAAGAGTCTTTGACTTGAGTCTTGGGACTTTCACAAACCGTTTTCCACTTTTCCCTTCTTCGTCTTAGAATACTTTTATGAGTTCAGCACAGAAGGACGAGCGCGGTGGGCGCTCTGAGGAATTGTTTGCGCGGGCGATTGAGTTGATGCCGGGCGGAGTGAATTCGCCCGTGCGCGCTTTTCGCGGAGTCGGCGGCACGCCCCGTTTTATTCGAAGCGCAAAGGGCGCAGAGATGACGGACGTTGACGGGAAGACCTACATTGATTACGTAGGCTCCTGGGGGCCTATGATTCTGGGCCACGCCGACGAAGAGGTCTTGAGCGCTTTAAGAGATGCTCTGGCGCACGGCACAAGCTACGGCGCGCCTACGGAATTGGAAGTCCTGATGGCCGAAGAAATCAGGGACGCTGTGCCTTCTGTAGAGATGGTGCGAATGGTCAATAGCGGCACCGAAGCAACGATGTCCGCTATACGCCTTGCGCGCGGGCTGACGGGTCGCAACAAGCTGGTCAAGTTCGAGGGCTGTTATCACGGCCACGGCGACAGCCTGCTGGTCAAAGCAGGCTCAGGCGTTGCCACCCTTGGATTGCCGGATAGCCCTGGAGTTCCCGCAACGCTGGCTCAAAACACCATCACGGTTTCCTTCAACGACGCCGAAGGTTTAGAGCGCGTCTTTGACGAGCACGAAGACATAGCAGCCGTCATCATAGAGCCTGTGGTCGGCAACATGGGCTGCGTGCCGCCGCGCGAAGGTTATCTGGAGAGCGTGCGCGAGATAACAAAGCGGCGCGACGCTCTTCTAATCTTCGATGAAGTGATGACGGGCTTTCGCTTGGCGCGCGGCGGAGCGCAGGAGCTTTATAAAGTGATGCCGGACATCACTACTATGGGCAAGATTATAGGCGGCGGGCTTCCCGTAGGAGCCTACGGCGCGAGCCGAGACATTATGAATCACATAGCGCCCGCAGGAAACATCTACCAGGCGGGCACGCTCTCCGGCAATCCTTTGGCAATGATGGCAGGGCTGACTACGCTTCGACGTTTGCGCGACAAATCAATTTACGAAAGGCTTGAGCGAGCTGGCGAGCGTCTGTGCAACGGCCTCACGGGAGCCGCACGCGAAGCGGGCTTCGAGACCGTGACCAACCGTGTAGGCTCCATGTGGACTTCATTCTTCACCGGCGAACCCGTGACGGATTGGACAAGCGCCGCGCGCAGCAACCGAGAGCTTTACGGCAAATTCTTCCACGCCATGCTCGAAGAGGGCGTTTACCTTGCGCCCTCGCAATTCGAGGCAGCCTTCATCAGCACCGCTCACACGGACGAGTTGTTAGACAGAACAATAGAGGCTGGCCGCAAGGCATTTCGCAAAGTAGCGGGATAAGCTCTATCACGGGATGAATAATTGTAGGGGGCAGGGACAAGTCCTCTGCCCGTGTTTTGTTTAAAGCAATGAGCGGGCAGGGCCATTCCGAGCGCTTTCGCCAGTCGAATCATTAAGAGGTTGGTATCCTGCGGCATGTCATCGCGTCTTCGACGGCGAATCTTTATCCCGCCACTCGCTCGCCAGCGTTGAATAAACTGCAAGGTCATGAAAGCTGTCGTGCAGCCACTCGCCTTGACGCAAGACTCCCTCAAGCGTGAACCCCAGCCTTTCGGGAATCATGCGGCTTCTCTTATTTTCAACCACACAACAAATCTCCACGCGATTGAGCTTCATCTCATGAAAGGCGTTGTCTATTAAAGCCCTGCAAGCCTTCGTCATGATTCCTTTGCCCTGAAAAGGAGCGGCCAGCCAGTAGCCTATCTCTGTCCTGCGGTGTCTCCAGTCTATAAAGTTGTAGCTTATGTTACCCGCCATGCGTTTCTGAAAAAGTATACGCATAGAGAAGCCTTTGTTCTCGGACAAGTTCAGTAGGTTCTGCTTAATGACATCACGGGCATGCTCAAGAGCGTAATCCTCATCAAGCCACGGCAGCCATTGCCTGAGATAATCGTAATTATCCTTTACCAGTTGATAAACCTCTTCGGCATGACGCACTTCGGCCAGAGAAAGCTCCACATCATCATCAATTCTGTAGCTGAATCTCATAAGTCTTAACCTGTAGGCTGTGACCTAAGCCTGTAGCGGTAAATCTATTGTGAAGCGCGTGCCTTCGCCCCTTTGGCTTTCAACTGAGATTGTGCCGCCGTGTTGCTCGACTATCTGCTTGACGATTGCAAGGCCCAAGCCTGTGCCGCGCTTTTTGGTGGTGAAGAAGGGTTCGAAGATGCGCGAGCGCGTCTTTTCGTCCATGCCCGCGCCGTTATCTTCTATGCGTATGCGCGCGAGGGCTGCGTGCGCGGGCTGTTTTCGATTGCCGTTTCCCTGTGCGGCGGCAGCGTCCGTCCTGGCGCGCTCTGTGTAAATGACGACGGGCGAGTTTTCGGGGCTGGCGTCCACGGCGTTTGCCAGCAGATTGACGAAGACCTGCCGCAGTTGATCCGCGTCCCATTTCCCGTGAAGCTTTTCGTCCATATAGCGCTTCTCTACGGGCGTGCTCTTCTCCTTGATTCTGTCCGCGATGAGATTGAGGCTCTCGTCCAAAAGGTCTGAGAGCAAGACATCCGTGCGCTTCAACTCCTTGCGGCGCGAGAACTGTGTGACATCTACGGCCAGCTTGTTCAGGTGGTCTATGCCGCGCTCGACGAGGTCTATAGTGTTGATTGCTTCCTGCTCCGTGGTCATGTCGCGCAGCATGGAGACGCCCAGGCGTATGCTGCCAAGCGGGTTCTTGATTTCATGTGCGACCTGCGCTGCGGCCTGCCCGACTGCGGCCAAAGACTCTGTTCTTCTCAGCACGGCTTCGGCCTCTGCCGCTTCCGTCACGTCAACGAGCGTGACTATCTGGCCGCCGCCGCCGTCAATCGTCAGAGGCGAAGAGTAAACGTCGAAGGTGCGGTCGGTGCATTCGGGCGTGTCCGCGCTACAGACCCATCGCCCACGATAGGTCGCTATCTTGACCTGCGAGGCAGTTGCGGCTTCGAGCATCTGAAGCGCTTCGTGCGAAGCGAAGTTGCCGTGAATGGAAGCGCCGACGCTCGCGCCCGGAAAAATTTTGTAGAAGGCGGAGTTGGCGCTCCTGATTCGGTCATGCTCGTCTATGGCTGCGATGGCGCTGACCATTCCTTCAAGCATCTGCGTGCTGAAAAGCCTCTCGCGCCCGGCGAGGTTAAGGCTCTCGCGCATCTCTCGGAAGCGGCGCTGCACTTCGCGTACGGTGGCGGCGATGACCAGTATGCCTATCAGGAGCGCAACTGCGGTGAGAATCAGAATCATGCGCGAGGCGCGTGCGCGCAAGGTTTCGCTCGTGCGAAGGATTTCGTCCTGCTCGGCTCCGGCGTTATTCAAAAGCTCGTTCAGTTCGACATCCACCTTCTGAAATCTTTTGAAGCCGCTAGTCTCGTCCGTGGCCTCGTAGGTCTCAATGCTCTCGGTCGATTTAACGAACGCCGAGAGGTCTTGACGAAGCGTGCGCCATTTCTCCTGCTCGCTGAACGGCGGGCGGTCAAGCTGCGGGAGCAGGTCGTTCATCTGGTTGCGTGCGCTTCTGAGATTCAATTCAAAGGGCGGCATAAGCTCGCCGCGCGCACGACCCTGTGCACGCGTGCGCGCCTCGTTGTTGAGCGTAGTGGCCGCCACGCGCAGCTTTAAGAGATAACTCAGCCTCGCCGCATACTGTCGCTCCATGTCCAACACTTGATAGCTGACATCATTAAGCTGTCGAACGCTCAGGTAGCCCAGGACAAGCACGAGCGCGAGCAGCAATGCGAAGCCTATGAGAAGCGGCGTCAGCGCGGGCGCAGACTGGCGCAGCGAAGGCTTCTTCTCCGGCTTCTTGCGCTCAGGCTGCGGGCGCTCGTCAGTGACCGGCTCAAGGCGCTGATAAACCACCGCGCCGTTCTCTTTAGTGCTCTGTTGTGACATGTCGAGTTTCTTCAGCCATCATAAGAGGCAATGAGAATCAACTCAAGCGGCAATAGACAGGACAGTACCGCCTGCTTAAGCCGGGCGGGTCTTTGGTTAAGCTAGAGACCCGCCCGGCTTAAGCAGGCGGTACTGTCCTGATTTACACTCAATTGCCGTTCGCTTGTGGACGTGGCGTGGTCTCTTTGCTCAGCAGTTTGCGGCAGAGAGCTACGATGGCGACGCCGCGCGCTTCCGGCGATTCGATTTTTGCGAGCACGTCCAGCACCTGCTCGAACTGTTCCGGCGCGAAGACGCCTGCGGCTGCTCGCCAACCGAAGCCGCTTGTGCCGAAGGTTATGTCCGAGATGGTCTTGACGGAGAATTTTTTGATGAGCGGCGCGCGTTCATCCGCGCTGGCCTCTAGGGGAAACCTGCCCATCAGCTTGACGCCGTCGTTCAGCGCATCGAGCGCGGCCCACTTATCGAACTGCCCGTAAGCTGTGACTATGCCTAAACTGATGCGCGTCCAGTTCTCGTCCATCTCGGCTTTTTTCAGAAGCGCCTGCGCCTCTTGCAGCCAGTCGCGTGCGCGCGTCAAATCCTTGGACTTGACCAGACGCTGCGCGCCTATGACGAGAGACGCTGCGCGCTGCGCCTGTTCGGAATTTTTAGAGAGCAGTTGATAAGCCCTGTCGAAATCATTCGCTTCGAGCAGGTGCAGCGTGGCGCGATAGGTGAGCCAGTTCTTGAGGTCTGCGCGAAGTTGCTCGTCCTGAATGTTGCCTGCCACAGACCAGCCTCGCTCGTAACGCGCAGCGTTGGTGGCTATCGCGGCCTCCGCAAAGAGAATGTCTCGCCTGAGCGGGTTGGACTCTCGCCTGGCGTTCTCCTCCATCAAATCTATGCGCCGCTCCGCGTACTCTTCAATCTTTTCGCCGGGCCGAAGCTCAGGCAAGTCCGCAGGTCTCTGTGCAGGCGCGGGCGAGAACTTCGCCTCTGACTCCAACTGAAGCCCTTTCTGTTTAAGAGCCGCAGCCTGCTCCGGCAACTGTTTCTGTAGGAGCGGGTAGAGCATGGCTATGACGCTCAGTTGAGCGCGAGCGCCCTTTTCCATTTCGCCCGTCGCGGCGGGCGGCGGCGCGTTGAGCAACACTTCCGTCGCCACTTTGAGATACTCCAGCGCCAGCGCAGGATTCAGTTGCGATGCCGCCTTCACCTGCCCCCTGTTCTGGCTGACGGCAAGATTGAAAGTCGTGCGGTCTTCGCTAGTGTTGGCGGCCTTCACCATCCCAGGCGTGTAGAGATAGGAAAAGAGAATCAAAAGCTCGTTGGGGTCAACCATTCCCACGGCCTTCAATCTTTGAAGCGCACGGCGAAAGACCGCTTGCGCGAGTTCGAAGTCCTGCTGCTGTATCGCCAGCAGAACGCTTTGAAGACCCATGGAGATGCCGTCTTGTAGACTTTCCGTCGCTAAATCAGCCGCAGCCTTCGCGTCCTGCGGAGCTATAGCCAGCGCCATTTCCAGCAGAACGGTGGTGCGCGGCGTGCGGTCATCGAATATGCCGCGCTCCTGACTTTGCCGCTCAGTCTCTTCGGCCATCTCGCCCAGCCAGCGTTTGGCAAGCTCCGGCGCGCGTCGTCTTGCCACCATCATCACTTCTCGCCTGGTGTCCGTCTGCGCGGACGAGTTTCTGTAAGCGGAGCGCTCCCTGCGCCTCTCTTCTTTGGCCGAAGACGCCTTGTCCCAGGCCGAGATTAGAAACGCGTGAGCCAGCGCGGGGTCGCTCTCCCATATGAGGTCTGCGACTTCCGCTTGAACTCGCGCAGCCGCCCTCTCGTCCTTCCACTTCTTAGCGCCTTCAGCCGTAGAGCGCAGCACGTCCGCGATTCTACTCGTCAAACGCGAAGGCTCGTCCGTCGAAGCCTCGCCTTCATTCTTCTTCGCCGGAGTTTTAGTCTTCCCCTGAGCGTGCGAAAGGCAGGGGAAGATGAAAGAGACAATCAGCAGTACAAACGCGGCGCTCAAAGTTGCGGCGCTTCGCTTACCAGCTAGTGCTATCGCCTTCTCGCGTCCATTGCGATTCATAAACATCTCCCGTCTTCGTCACGTAGAAATTAGAGTAAACGGTAGTGCGCGCCACGTCGCGCTCCGGCTGGTCAGCCGCCTCCATCAACGGAGCCTGCATGTCCCACATGCGCGTGCGATAGATGTTCTGCTTCAAACGCGCGTCAAAGATTTTCACGTTGCAGCTTAACAGGAGCCGCCCTTCCTTCGTCCGCTCGCTTTCTGGAATCTTAGAGCGAAACGGTATCTGTTCGAGTATGAACGTGCGGTCTTTGAGCGCGGCCAGCCCGCTCTGCTTGAAATTTCCTTCGGCCAGCAAAATCTTTTTCGGAAAGGTAGAGAGGCTCAAATCAAACGCAGAGGCTCCGCCCTTTGTAGAAGCGCTCCTGACCATCTCCATGATTACCTTTTCGTGCTCTGCCTCCGAGACAAAATATAGCTGGTAGGTTCCCTCCCAGTAACTCCTAGGGTCGGAAGCGCCGGGCAAATCAATCAGTGTCAGCTTCAACTTCAGATGCTCAAGATAAAGCTCCGGCGCGAGCACGTTCGGCTCGGCCTTACGCATACGCATCTGGTTGCGCCTCGCCTCCTGCGCGAGCAGAGAAGTCGCAGGCAGCATTAAAGAGAGGAGACAAAACCAAAACGCCAGCGCGCGCAGCACGATTCTGCAAGGCAGGTGCATCATCATCATTGTCGGCTCAAATTCTTTCCGCGCGGGAAGGTTCACACTCCGCCGCGCCGCAAATGTGATGAGTGAGTTCCGAAGCCTTTCGGAAAAGGCCCGGATGGTAAGGGAGCGAAACCTCTACAGGGGAGCTTCAACTAATACTTGGCGTCCATCCAATTATCCGCGATGCCTATCTCAACGACAAGGGGAACGTCCAACTCTACGGCCTTCTCCATCTCACGCTTAACGATTTCGGCTGCGCGCTCCGCCTCTTCATCCGGGGCCTCTACCAGAAGCTCGTCATGCACCTGCATCAACATACGCGCATGCAAGCCCTCGCGCCTGATGGCATCATCGACATGCAGCATGGCGATTTTGACTATGTCGCTGGCCGAACCCTGAATCGGATGGTTGATGGCTTCGCGTTCGGCGCGAGCGCGTATGTTGCCGTTGCGGTCGTTGATACTAGGGGTTGGCCTTATGCGTCCGTAGATGGAGCGTACGTAGCCGTGCTCGCGCGCTTTTTCCGGTACCTCTTCCATGAATCTGTGCACGCCCTTGTAGGTCTCGTAGTAATCGTCAATCACCTTCTTGGCCTCTTTGCGCGAGATGCCTACGCGTTGCGAGAGGCCGAAGGGTTCTATGGCGTAGGCTATGGCGAAGTTAACTATCTTGGCAAAGCGCCGCGCCTCCTTTAACTCTTCAGGCGTTTTGGCACCGAAGACCAGTCGAGCCGTGCGAGCGTGTATGTCGTCGTTCTTCTGGAAAGCGTCCAGCATCTCAGGGTCGTGCGTGACGTGCGCCAGAAGGCGCAACTCAAGCTGAGAATAATCTGCGGAGATGAGCTTAAAGCCCTCTTCGGGGATGAAAGCGCGGCGAATGCGGCGTCCAAGCTCTGTGCGAATCGGGATGTTTTGAAGGTTCGGGTCGCTCGAAGACAATCTCCCGGTGGCCGTCACGGTTTGATTAAGCTGGCCGTGTATGCGACCGTCCGGCCCAATCTGTTCGGGCAGGCTGTCCGTGTAGACGGTCTTCAATTTATCAAGCTCGCGGTATTCTATGATGAGTCGCGGCAGTTCAAAATTTTGCGCCAACTCTTCCAGCACGGCGCGGCTCGTAGAGACTCTTCCGGTGGAAGTCTTGCGGCCAGAACTGATGTTGAGTTCCTCCAGCACGTCCCCGACCTGCTTGGGCGAGTTAATCTTAAACTCGCGCCCCGCCACCTTGTAGATTTTCTTCGTCAGCTTCTCAAGCTCTTTGCCCAGATATTTCGAAAGCTCCGAGAGAACGGAAGTGTCAACTCTTATCCCCGCCTGCTCCATTCGATAAAGTAGCGGCGCGAGCGGCAACTCAATTTCGTTGTAGATGGCTTCGAGTCCCTGTTCGAGCAAACGTCCGTGAAGAACGTTTGCGGTCTGCGCCGTAAGGTCTGCGGCACGCGCAGCCTCCCACTGCTTTTCAGTCCAGCCTTCGGGCATCTCAACTTCTTCGGCTCCAATGGCCTCGCGCGCAAGGTCTGACAACTCGTACTTGCTGCGAATAGGGTCGAGCAGGTACGCGGCCAGAAGCGTGTCGTCTTCCACACCCTCAGGCTCTATTTGGACGGAAGACAGAAGCGCTATGGCTCGCTTCAGGTCATGGACAGATTTTGAGAGCAGACCGTTGGCGAGCACGTCACGCAATGGGCCTAGCGCTGCTTCCGGCCCGTCCTCAAAATTTTCGAGGTCGACGTAGGCCGCAACACCTGCGGCTGTTGAGATGCTGATGCCCGTTGGCGGCCCGGAATCGCGCAGGCTTCCCTGCTGGCCTCCGCCCGCAGGCGAAGAGTCCGAGACGGCAAAGCCCCAATGCTCCGCTTCCCAGAGTCCGCGCACAAGCGTCTCCAGTTCGGCGCGCTTGCGTATGATTCGATAACGAACCTCGCTCGCGCCGCCCGCAGCTTCCGTCGCAGCGCTCGCGGCATCCGAAAACTCTCGCGTCAGAGCTTGAAACTCAAGCTCACGAAATAGCTGGTAAGCGGCTGCGCGGTCGGGCGGTCTGCATTGCAGCTTCTCCAAATCAAGCTCCACGGGCACGTCAGTCCTGATGGTCGCAAGCTCTTTGGATTGCAGTATGAGGTCACGGTTATCGCGTAAAGATTCGCGGTAGGTCTTATGCTTGACCTCTTCCCAACGCTCAAGCGCGTTCTCGATTGAGCCGAACTGCTTGACCAGTTGGACTGCGCCTTTAGCTCCAATGCCGGGCGCGCCCGGAATGTTATCGACAGCATCGCCCATCAACCCCAGGAGGTCTATTATCTGCGACGGCGGCACGCCGAACTTCGCTTCGACCCAGGCTTCGTCGCACCACTCTATGGGCGGCACAGGCTCCTTGCGCTTGACGTTCTGCGAGTTCTGCCGCATGCACACAACCCACGGGTCGCGCACAAGCTGGCACATGTCCTTATCGTTGGAGACTATGACGGCCTGAAGTCCGCGCTCTGCGGCCTGAACGGCGAGCGCGCCGATTACGTCGTCAGCCTCAAAGCCGGGCGAGTTCAATATGGGAATGTTGTAGACCTCGCAGACGCGTATGATGTAAGGAATCTGCGACGTTAAATCTTCGGGCATCTCCGTGCGATGCGCCTTGTACTCGGAGAAGGTCTCGTGGCGGAAAGTCTTTTCGCCGGATTCAAAGACGGCGGCGATGTAATGCGGCTTTTCGTCCGCAAGCAGCTTCCTCAGCATGTTTGTGAAGACGAAGACGGCCTGCGTGACCTGTCCCTTGGTGTTTGTCAAAGGCTCCATGCGCCCTCCCATCGGCGCGAAATACGCGCGAAAGATGTGCGACATGGAATCTATGAGAAAGACACGCTCCTGCGGCGTTCCCTTTGTCCCTGATTTTGTGCTCGGCATTGTACCTTTGATGATAGAGGCGCAAGCTTTAGAAAATCAAGGAGGAGAGATGAAGGATGACAAACTTGTTGCGAAGATGCTGCACAGTCGCGCGCGTTGCGTTGCTTGATTGCCACAGATGCGGCGCTCGTTGTGCTGGCTCATACGGCTGACTTCAGTTCATGAGCGGAAATTTCTGGCGGCTATTCGCCAGTGTTTTGCAGTTTATCCGTAAAATTCGCGTTCGTCTCTGGCCCGGCGGCATGAGTCTTGCCAAACTATTTGTCGTTTCACCTAACCGTGCGAGCGTGTAGAATCCATGCTCGATGCGTTGATGAAAGGATCAAAGGGTTAACCTCGTGATCAAGCAAACCACTCTAGCCTCTTCTGTCGAAACAAGCGGCATTGGGCTGCACACGGCTGTCCCCGTCGTGGTCAGACTCTCTCCGGCTCCGCCCGACACCGGCTATATCTTCAGGCGCACAGACCTGGGCGGCTTTGAGATTCCTGCCAACGTCGAATGGGTGGCGCATTGCTCTTATGCGACGACGCTGATGCGTACAGGCGTCATGCTCTCGACCGTAGAGCATCTGCTGGCGGCACTGCGCGGCGCTGGCCTGGATAACGCTTTCATAGAGGTTGATAACCTGGAAGTGCCAATCATGGACGGCTCCTCGGAGGCTTTCACGGAGCTTGTGGAGCGCGCCGGGCTGGTAGAGCAACCGCTTGCGCGCCGCGCCCTGATGGTGCGCGAGCGCATCTCCGTTGAACAGGGCAATCGCTCTATCAGTATCGAACCGGCTGAGGGGTTCGAGATAGACTGCATGATTGATTTCGCTCATCCTTTAATTGGCGTCCAGCGCCTCTCCATAAGCTTGAGCAACGGCGCTTTCAATCGAGAGATAACAGGCGCGCGAACCTTCGGCTTCACGGAAGAGGTTGAAGCCCTGCGGCGCGCAAATCTCATACGCGGCGGCTCGCTTGAGAACGCCATAGTCCTGACGCCCGAAGGCATGCTCAACGAAAGCCCCCTGCGTTACCCGGATGAATTCGTGCGCCACAAGATTCTGGATATAGTCGGAGACCTTGCGCTCCTGGGCATGCCTCTTCTGGGGCGCGTTCGCGCCGAGCGTAGCGGCCACATTCTGCACGCAGCCCTGATGACGAAACTCCTGCGTACCAGAAGCGCCTGGGAGATTGTAGACATGCCGGAGCGCATGATGACCGAGAGAGATTACGAAGCGGCGCTTTCAAGAAATTAAACTGGAAGAGAAAACAGAAACCGCGAAACGACACGAAACCGCACGAAAGATAGAAAGACTAGCTCGCTTTCTCTTTCGTGCGGTTTCGTGTTGATTCGTGGTTCGTCTCTTTTATTCTGCGCGCACGAACTCGTAGATGATGTGGAGGCGTATCGCGCCGGGCACGACTTCGGGGCGCAGGTCTTTGGCTCTTAGTCGAAGCGCGCCGCCTGCTGCGTCTATGGGCAGGCGTGTAGTCAGTTGGTCGGCCTTCAGGATTTCAATGGGGTTGATGCGCTGGTCTATGGCGTTCTGAACCATCTGCACGACTATGCCGTTGGCAAGCTGCGGGATGCCGTTCAGATGTATGTCAACGACATCAACCTGCGCGTTCAAGGTCTGCCGCTCGCGGTTGAATGCCAGATTGATAACCGTGTCGGCCCAACCCTGAAAGCGAAGGCAGCCCAGCAGCCCAGTGTTGTACGTGCCTGTGAAAGCAAGCGGCGCTGTGATGCGGCCATTCTCAAAACGCACGGCAGTTCGGACTCCGCTCATCTCGCGCTCTAAGATAATCTGGCTTAAGCATTGATTGATGGGCTTTGACGGAGCCAGAGCGTTTGACGCGGGCGTCGTCACTGTTGTTGCGGGCGCACTCTCTGTATCCGTTTTGGCGAGCGATAACGGAAAGGTTGGCGCGCGAAGGTTCGTGAAGACTGCGTCGAGCAATGAATTTAGAAACTGCTCGTTGAGCGTGACGGTGGCTTCGGCGGGTGGAAGCTGGCTTTGCGCTGCCTGTTTGTTCCCGCCATTTTGTTTCTGCTCCTGTGCCGAAGCCTCCAGCCCGCAGGCCGCGAACAGACTAACGCTTAATATCAAACCACAAACGGCCCGCACGACATGCTTCATCATCACGCTTCTTCTCCCCCTAGACTTCTCAAACTCAAAGGCCAACAAACCCGTCGCAGGCCCTCTCCGAGACGTTAGATTACGGGTTACTTGCGGAAAGTTGCAAGGAGAGGAATTAACAGGGATAGACAAGATAGAGAGGATAAAGAAGAAGCAATAGCTCTTCTTTTATCCTGCTTATCCTGTCTATCCCTTTTAATTTCTTATGCAGGGCCGTCCATGTCGCTCTTCAGATGGCCGGGCTTGTCGGTCTCAAGCTCTTTCCAGATAAGCACGCTCTTTGTCTCTTTGAGGAGGATGGAGCCGACTATGAAGGTCAGGGCGGCGATCACAATCGGATAATAAAGTCCGGCGTAGATGTTGCCGGTGCGCGCAATGACCGCGAGACCTATGACAGGCAGAAGCCCGCCGAAGACGCCGTTGCCTATGTGATAAGGCAGAGAGAGCGACGTGTATCTAATCTTCGCGGGGAAAGCTTCGACCAGATAGGCCGCGATTGGCCCGTAAACCATCGTCACGAAGATGACCTGAATGAAGATTAAAAGTATAAGCTTCCACGCGACAGGGTTGACGATGAAGCTGTTGAAGTCCGTGTAGGGCAGAATCTCTTTGGCGGGCTGGAGCGCGCCGTTGACGAGAGTTTGCGGCGTGAGGCTGATTGCGCCCGTGACCGGATTGGTCTGTGAACTCGCCGTCACAACCTGCGAGCCTGCCGCCGCCTGCATGGCTTTATAAATCGGAAGGTACGAAAGCGCCGCCAGAAGACAACCGGCCATCATGATTCGCTTGCGGCCTATCTTATCCGAGAGCGCGCCGAAGAGAACGAAGAATGGCATGCCCAGCAGAAGGGCTATGGCGACGATGTAGTTGGCCGAAGTGCCGTTAACTTTGAGGATGGTTTGCAGGTAAAAGAGCGCGTAGAACTGTCCCGTGTACCAGACGACTCCCTGCCCTGCGGTCGCGCCGAAGAGAGAAATCAATATGCGCTTGACGTTCGGCCATTTGGTGAAAGCTTCCTTGAGCGGGCGCGCGCTAGTCATGCCCGCTCCCTTGATGTGCTGGAAAATCGGGGACTCTTTCATACGCAGTCGTATGTAGAGCGAGACGCCCACAAGAAAGATTGAGACTATGAAGGGAATGCGCCAGCCCCAACGGCTGAAATCATCCTGGCTCAGAGCATTCTGCACGACGAGTATGACGACGAGCGAGACGAACAAGCCTAGCGTGGCTGTAATCTGTATGAAGCTGGTGTAGAAGCCTCTGCGCGCGTCCGGCACATGCTCCGCCACATAGACGGCTGCGCCGCCGTACTCGCCGCCCAAAGCAAGGCCCTGAAGAATTCGTATCAAGAGCAGGATGATGGGCGCGGCCAGTCCGATTGTTTCGTAAGTGGGGAGAAAGCCTATGAGCGCGGTCGCGCCTCCCATGATTAGCAGCGTGACTAGGAAAGCGTACTTGCGGCCCACGAGGTCGCCAATGCGCCCGAAGAAGATTGCTCCGAAGGGACGCACGACGAAGCCCACTGCGAAAGTCGAAAGATAGGCTATGAGCGCTAGAGTGTTGTTGCCCTTCGGATAAAAGAGCTGCGAGATGACGAGCGCCAGGCTGCCGAAGATATAAAAGTCGTACCACTCTATCATCGTGCCCACGGCAGAGGCCGAGATGACCTGCCAGATTTTATAGTCATGAACCGCGCGAGCATTCTCGTGCGCGTCGACAGAGCGGGTGCGAGCCATTAAGGAGTTGCTCCTTGAATAAATAATTGTAAGAGATGAAGGTGCCAGCCTGATAAAAGCTTCTGCTTTGAAGCTCAACAAGACCGAGTCGCATCCTCACACACTCTTTATCCAAAGGGCAAGGAGGAAGATTAAGAATAGTAATTAAGTTGAGTGTCAACTTTTTAAATCTTCTCAGTCATGAGATAAATTGATTCATGAACCAGAAGAGCTACCACGCGGTGGTTGTCGGCGCGGGGCCGAACGGGTTGAGCGCTGCGATTGTTCTGGCGCAGGCCGGATTGAGCGTCTGCGTCCTCGAAGCCAAAGAGACAATCGGCGGCGGCGCTCGCACTGCTGAATTAACGCTGCCCGGATTTCTTCACGACATCTGCTCCGCCATTCATCCAGTAGGAGTCGTCTCGCCCTTCTTCCGCACTTTGAACCTTGAGAAGTGGGGCGTCGAGTGGGTCTATCCAGAGATAGCCCTGGCCCATGTGCTCGAAGACGGAGAGGCCGCGCTGATGTACCCGTCGCTGGAAGAGACCGCGCAGGCTCTTGGCGTTGACGGCGAAGCCTACAGCCGCATGGTGAAGCCGTTCGTAGAGCGCGCAGAGGATTTCTTTCCAGAGATTCTCAAACCCGTAAGGTTCCCGCGACATCCTTTCCTAATGCAGCGCTTCGGCCTTGTCGCGCTTCGCTCATGCATGGGGCTTGCCATGAGCCGCTTTCAAACAGATAAAGCGCGTGCGCTCTTCGCGGGCTGCTGCGCTCATTCCGTGCTTCCACTGGAACAGACGGGCACAGCCTCTTTCGGTCTGGTGCTAGCTCTGGCAGGGCACGCCATCAACTGGCCCTGCGTGCGCGGCGGCTCCATCAAAATCATAGACGCTCTGGCAGACTGTTTGAAGAGCATGGGCGGAGAGATTCGCACAGCCTCGCCCGTCAAAAGCATGAAGGAGTTGCCGCCAGCGCGCGGCGTGCTCTTTGACCTCACCCCTCGACAGATCTTGGAGATTGCGGGCGAGCAACTTCCCGAAGGGTATCGCGGCAAGCTACGGAAGTTTCGCTACGGGCCTGGAGTTTTCAAAATCGACTGGGCGCTGGGCGGGCCTGTTCCCTGGAAGAACAAAGAGTGCTTGCGCGCTGCAACAGTTCACGTCGGCGGAACGATTAATGAAGTCGCTGAGAGCGAGCGCACAATGTACACGGGCGGCCACGCCGAGCGGCCCTTCGTGCTCTTCGCACAGC
Organism: Pyrinomonadaceae bacterium; assembly: GCA_014534425.1. Lineage (GTDB taxonomy): Bacteria > Acidobacteriota > Blastocatellia > Pyrinomonadales > Pyrinomonadaceae > JACVRN01. The sequence continues at coordinate 8,440 of JACVRN010000005.1, read as the reverse complement.
AGAGCCTTTTCGATGACACGCGTGCGCCCGCAGGAAAGCAGACAGGTTGGGCTTACTGTCACGTACCTTCAGGCTCTACTGTTGACATGACGGAGAGGATAGAGCGTCAGATAGAGCGCTTCGCTCCGGGCTTTCGTGACCTCATACTCGCGCGTCACACCTTGAACACTCAAGAGGTAGAAGCGCACAACCCCAACATGATAGGCGGAGACATAGGCGGCGGCGCAAACGACCTCTGGCAATTCCTGGCCCGCCCCTTCCCGCGCTACGACCCATACTCCACGCCCAACGAAAAGATTTTCCTCTGCTCAAGCTCCACGCCTCCCGGCGGCGGAGTCCATGGCATGTGCGGCTACTGGGCCGCTCAATCCGCCCTGAAAAACCTCTTCCGCATCAAGCGCTGAAAGCTTAGCCAAAGACCCGCCCGGCTTAAGCAGGCGGTACTGTCCTGTTTGCTCATTTCTTCGCGCCCTTCTTTGACGCCGCGCGTGTGAGATTCAAGGCGGCTGCCGAGACGCTTTCGACGAGCGATGAAGCGGCTTGAGAGACCGTTTCAACTACGTCGCTAACATTGTCGGAAGGCTCAACTGAATCGCCTGGCTTCTTAGCGCTTCGCCTGGAGGCGCTCTTTCCTTTCGGCTTTTTAAGTCTGGAGGACGCTCTGGCCTTGCGCGTCCCCTTGTCTGCGTGCTCGGCCTTGACGGAGAGGTTGTATCTTTTGACCAAGCCTTCGATCATCGCTTCGGCGCGTGCAGCCCTCTCTTCGTCGAGCGTGACGGACTCGCTCTTGACGCCGCCGGGCGCGGTGCCGCCGCTCAGTTCCACGACTCTTTCCACGACCTCCTGCCAGTTCATGTCCTGCGCCAGAGAGCCGCCGAGGCTCATCGTCAGCCTATCAAAGAGGCTAGCGTGGCGCGTGTGAATCTCAATCATGAAGCGCACGCCTTTCTTGATTGAAGAAGTTTTGAACTGCACCACGCCCGCGAGCGGGTGGCCTTCCAGAGTGACGAAGGTGATGCGCCTTGCGGTCAACTCTTCGACGCGCACCTGTATATTGCCGCGAAGCGGGATTGAGGCCGTCAGTGTCGCGCCCTTTTCGACCACCCCCGCCGCGCCGGGTTCCGCCTGAAACTCAAGCGGCATGACCTCCATCACGCGCGCACGAAACTCTTCCAGCAACGCTGCGGCGTCGTAGCGGCTTCCCTCTATGTCCGCATAAAAGCGCTTGCGCTCAAGCTCACCGACTCCGTCGCTCGCCGTCTGTTCGGGCAGCAGGTCTGCCAGGGCTTTAAGACCTTCATCCAGAGAAAGCGGCGTGATACCAAAAATCTCTACCAGCGCGTTCTTCTTTCGCTTCTCTATAAAATTCTCTTCGAGGAGCATCTGTAGCTTGGCTTCATCGACGGGCGCGTCCAGGCCCGTGACTCTTTTAATCTCCACGCCAAGCGAGGTGCCCTCGAAGAGTTGCGCGCCGAGCGAAGCTATGAAGGCTGGGACAGTTATCTTGGATGGCGTGCGCCCAGTGACGGCTGAGAGGCGGTCTATGATGTCGTTAACGGTTGTGATTTCGGCTCCCGCCAGTTCAAGCGTTTGGCCGGATAAATCCTGCTGCTCTATGGCGCGCACTACGGCTTTGCCAACGTCTTCGAACCAGACGGGCTGAAACCTCTGGCCGCCTCCGTCAACAACTGGGATTGCGGGCAACGTGCGTATCAACTTCAAAAGCGCTGAGATGACTTCGTCGCCGGGGCCGTAGACGCCTCCCGGCCTCAGTATGAGCCAATCGCACCTGGCCTCTCTGACAATCTCTTCCGCCTGTCGCTTGGATTGATGATAAGAGGAGCGCCCACGGTCTGCGCCGAGCGAGGAGATGTAGATGAAGCGAGCGGCCCCTGCCCTCGTGGCTTCGCGTAAAACGTTCCTGGTTCCTTCAACGTTGACGCGCTCAAAGGTCACGCGGGGTGGCGACTCGTTGATGATTCCAGTGATGTGTACGACCGATTCGCAATCGTCTGCGGCTCCCGAAAGGCTACGAGCGTCGCTCACATCAGCCTCAAACGGCTCGACTCCTTCGGGCCACTCCTCCGCGTCCTTTCCGGCCCCGCGCGTCAGCAATCGAACCGCGTGTCCCGCTTTCAGAAGCGCGGGGATGACGCCTTCGCCTATGACACCCGTGCCTCCCGTCACCAAAACCCTCATGCTCGTTCCCTCCCCATGTTCGTAAATAGAAATGCGCCTGCCTTTAGAGTCCGCTTCGGACAATGTCGTGGACGCGAATCAGGCCGACGCAGATTTTTTCATCCGTCACGACCGGCAGGACAGAGATTTGACGCGGGCGGTCTTCCATCAAGCGTAGCGCGTCGTAGGCCAGAAGCTCAGGCCGCGCCACAACGGGGTCGCGCGTCATCATCGTTGAACTTGTCAGATTTTCAAGCTCCGCGTGATTAATCTTTTGAATGATTCTCTTCAGGTCGCCGTCCGTGACGATGCCTAAGAGTCTGCCGCTATCGTCCACTATGTTGACCGCGCCCAGTCCGCCGCGAGTGATAGCAGCTATGACTTCCAGCCAGGGCACGTCCGGCCCAATCGTAGGATTGTCGTCACCGCTATGCATCAGGTCTGCGACCTTCAGCGTCAGCCGCTTGCCCAGGCGACCCGCCGGATGATTCTGCGCGAAGTCGTCAGTCGTTAATCCCTTGACCTGCATCAGCACGACAGCCAGAGCATCGCCTATGGCGAGCGCAACAGTCGTGCTTGTAGTCGGAGCCATATTGAGCGGGCACGCTTCCTTGTCAACGGAAGCGTCAAGGACAACGTCCGCGCGCCGCGCGAGCGTAGAGCGAAGATTTCCGACCACGGCTATAATCGGCACGCGACGATGCAGAAGATGCGGCAGCATGGCTATGACTTCATCCGTCTCGCCGCTATTGCTTAGGGCAAGCACTACGTCCGTCTGGGAAACGATTCCAAGCCCGCCGTGCAGCGCGTCCGATGGGTGAAGGTAGATGGCTGCGGTTCCAGTGCTGGTCATGGTGGCGGCTATCTTCTGGGCTATGATGCCGGATTTGCCCACGCCCAGAAGCACAACCTTTCCGCCACAGGCAGCCAGAATCTCCACAGCACGCTCAACCTCTTCTTGCGCCAGCCGCGAAGCGGTCTGCGTAATAGCCTCCGCCTCCACGCGCAGAAGATTCGTCACCATCGAGAAGTAATCTTTGTCCGTCATAAAAGCATTGAGCATACGATAAAGAAGGGAAAAGGCAAAATGGGCGTCAGATGCGGGGAAAAGAAAGATTGTTGGTTTTTCTTTTACCGTCACCCGATACCTGCTTCTTCACTTTTGCCCTGAAGTTCAGGCGCGGTTCAGTTTCCGTGTAGACAATGCACGGCACTTCGACTATATTGCCCTCTCTCTACTCAATTTTTTTGTGGAGTTAATATTCGATGGCGCTCTTTAATATTCTCCCGAAAGAAGAGCAGTATTTCGGCCTGTTCACGCAGATGACCTCGTTAATCTACGACGCGTCGCGCGCTCTGGTCGAGATGCTCTCAGACAAAAGCGGCAACTACGAAGAGCATTCGCGCCGCATCAAGGCCATAGAGCATCAGTGCGACGAGTTGACGCACAAGATTTCCACACGTCTCAACAAATCCTTTATCACGCCTTTCGACCGCGAGGACATCTACCTGATGTCGTCGGCGCTGGACGACATAGTTGACCTGATTGACGACGCAGCCCGCGCGCTTGTCATGTACGACGTGCACGAGACTACGAGCCACGCGCGCCACTTCGCGGACGTGATTCAGCGCATGGCAATAGAACTGCACGAGATAGTCTCAAAGCTTGCGCGTCCAGACGGCATGGCCTCCAGGCTCGTCACGCTGCACAGCTTGGAAAACGAGGGCGACGAAGTGTTTCACCGCGCCATCGAAGAGCTTTTTCACAACGCGCAAGACCCGCTTCACGTCATCAAGTGGAAATCCATCTACGAAAAACTTGAAGCGGCAGTTGATCGCTGCGAGAACGTCGCCAACATCATCGAAAGCGTCATTATCAAACACACATAGCTCTCAGCAATCAGCAGTCAGCCATCAGCCGAAAGGCTTTCGCTGACTGCTGATTGCTGAAGGCTGAAAGCTTCTATGACTGCCACCTTTGCCTTCATTCTGTTGCTGGTTGCGCTCGCTCTCATTTTCGATTACATCAACGGCTTTCACGATGCGGCCAACTCTATAGCCACGGTCGTCTCGACGCGCGTGCTGTCGCCCGGCATAGCCGTCATCTGGGCCGCCTTCTTTAACTTCATAGCCTTTGTGGTCTTCGGCACGCGCGTAGCCAAGGCCATAGGCGACGGCGTTCGCATGGATTTGATAGCGGCGGACATGAGGCTCTACGTGCTGCTCGCGGCGCTCGTGGGCGCAATCGTCTGGAACCTGATTACGTGGTACCTGGGCCTGCCGACTTCAAGCTCGCACGCGCTCTTGGGCGGTTATGCGGGCGCAGGCATCGCTGCCTACGGCGGAGTGCGCGGGCTTTTGAAGACGGACGTGTGGTTCAAGGTGATAGAGTTCATAGTGCTTTCGCCTTTAATCGGAATGGCGCTTGGGCTGCTGTTGATGATTTCCGTCTACTGGATTTTCCGCAACTGGTCGCCGAAGCGTGTGGACGGTCTTTTCCGTAAGGGCCAGCTTGTTTCTGCTGCGGCGTTCTCGCTGGGCCACGGCGGCAACGACGCGCAGAAGACTATGGGCATCATCACGGCTGTCCTGGCTGCGGGCGGCCTCATAGCCTACGGGCCGAACGGCCAGTTGCCAGCGATTCCTCTCTGGGTAGTACTCTCCGCTCATGCCGCAATCGGACTCGGAACTCTTTCGGGCGGGTGGCGCATCGTGCACACAATGGGTTCTCGCATCACCAAGCTGAAGCCGGTCGGCGGATTCTGTGCTGAGACGGGCGCGGCGCTGACGCTCGCCTACGTGACACTGACGGGCGTGCCGGTTTCAACTACTCACACCATCACGGGCGCAATCGTAGGCGTGGGCGCAACGCGGCGGCTTTCTGCCGTCAAGTGGGGTGTGGCTGGCCGCATAGTCTGGGCCTGGGTGCTGACGATACCTATGGCCGCAGGCATCTCAGCCCTCACCTTCTTCATAGTCAAGCTCATACTGCAAGTCACTTGAGACGAAAAGCCTGTCTTCCAACATCTCTTCATCTCTAAAAGCTCAAGAGGTCTTGCGTGCCTTCTTAATCATCCAACGGGTTCGCCCGCCAGGTGGTCTTCATAGCTGTAAGCGGGGCCGCAGACCAGAAGAAGCCGTATCGGCTCATCGCCCGTATTCTCCAGCGTGTGCGCCATTTTGAGCGGGATAAAGACGGCATCGCCCGCAGAGACTTCCCTCACCTCAGAGCCAACGGTCATGCGTCCCCTGCCCTCCAGGATGTAATAAACCTCTTCCGTCTCCAGGTGATGATGCCGCCCGACCGCAGCCCCCACTGGCAAGACCTCCTCCGCCAAACTACAACGCTCAATCTTCGAAGTAGTGCGATCAATCAAAGGCCGAATCTCCGACCCATGCGGCGTGTTGATAACCTGTGCTTGCTCGCGGTTGATGACAATCATGCTCGTCTGCAATCCTCTTCCAAACTTTTAGTGTCAGCAGGTAATCTATCATATTCTCTTCGCGTCATCTGCTTTGTTGGCAAGCCGCGCGCAGACTGTGTTATCTTTTCACATCAATTGATTCGGCCCGCGTAGCTCAGTGGATAGAGCGTTCGCCTCCGGAGCGAAAGGCCGCTGGTTCGACTCCAGCCGCGGGTACTCATCAAAGATTAACGATTGCCTTTGCAGTTGGTCACTCTTTTTCACCACCATTTAATTATTAATCCCTCTATTTCCTTCTCATAAACATGGCATCTTAATTGCCACTTCTCCCGGCGAGCTTGTTTATGTCCCTGAAAGCGTATTATTCGGGTGCAGGGGGGTCTTTGGGGTGTTTCAAAACAGAGGGAGGAGTGTGCGGTTATGAATGCTTTTGAGTTGCTGAAGAAGGATCACAAGAAGGTTTCCGATTTGTTCAAACAGTTGGAAGAGACTACGGAGCGTGCGGTCAAGACTCGTGAAGAGTTGTTCGGGAAGCTGAAAGAGGAGCTTGATATTCACGCGCGCATAGAGGAGACCATTTTTTATCCGGCCATCAAGGAGGCCGAAGAGACTCACGAGATTACGCTGGAAGCTATAGAGGAGCATAACGTGGTCAAACAGCTTCTCAGCGAGCTTGATTCCCTGCCGGTGAGCGACGAGACCTGGACGGCTAAGCTGACCGTGCTCAAGGAGAACGTAGAGCATCACGTCGAAGAGGAAGAGGGCGAGATGTTCAAGGGCGCGCGAGATGTCTTGAGCGCGGAGCAGGTCGAAGAGCTTGGCGCTCGCATGGAAGCGGCCAAGCAGAAGTCCGCCGCTTCGGGCGGCTGAGAAACCATAAGCGTCCGACAGCCAAAGGGCGTCGCTATGTGTGCTCGTCTCGCTTCAAGTTTGACGCGCGCACATGCGACGCCTTATTCTTTTCTTTGAAAAGAATGTCAAAGGCTCATGCCGAAGAAGAAGTCTTTTAGGCCGCAAGCGCGACCCGCGCCGTGCGTTCAAATCATCCGCGAGGCTTCTTAGCTATCTTTTCAGGTTGTAGAGCAAGAAGGAAGTGTTTCAGTTTTATGCGCGAATGCCCCCGTTGCGAACGTTGTTACACAGACGAGGTGCTGGTCTGCCCGGAAGAAGGCTCTAACACCAAGCACACGCTGCCGGGCGGGCCGCTCCTCGCAGGCCGCTACCTTTTAGAGAAGCGCCTTGGGCGCGGCGCTATGGGACAGGTTTACCTTGCGCGCGACCAGAACTTCGGCACGCGAAAGGTCGCGGTCAAAACCGTTCGCCCGGACATTCTCTCGGACGAAGACATGCAGGAGGGCGAAGCCATCGCTCGCTTCGAGCGCGAGGCGCGAACCGCCGCTTCCATTCAACACCCCAACGTAGTAGGCGTCTCCGATTTCGGTAAAAGCCCTGAGGGCGTCTTCTTCCTGGTGATGGAGTACGTGCAGGGCGAAACCCTTCATCACCTCCTGAGGCGCGAGGGAACTTTAAGCCCGCAGCGCTCGCTCGTTCTGCTGCGACAGATAGCAGCCGGAGTCGAGGCCGCTCATGACGAAGGCATACTGCACAGAGACCTGAAGCCCGCGAACATCTTCATCATGCAGAACCGCAAGAAGGGCGGCTCAAGCGCTGGCGACGGCTTCGTCAAGGTAGGCGACTTCGGTCTTGCCAAGATAGTCAATCAGGCCATTTCCGAGATTGATTCCGCGAGCGGCCCGGCGTCGCGCGGCATCATAGGCACGCCTGAATTCATGGCTCCCGAACAGATGCAGCCCAACGCGCAGCTTGACGCTCGCGCGGATGTCTACGCGCTAGGCACCATTGCTTACCAGATGCTCGTGGGTCGTCCTCCCTTCTCCGGCGAACTGACGCAACTCATCATGCAGAAGCTGATGAACACGCCGCAGCCGCCAAGCAGCGTGCGCTCTGACATCTCGCCCGCAGTCGAGCGCGCAGTCATGCACGCTCTTGAGAAAGACCCGATTGCCAGGCCCGCTACGGTCGTTGATTGGCTGGAAGAGTTTGAGAAAGCGGTTGAGGAAACATCCGACGACAACGAGACAGAGAACTCAAGCGTCGTCATAGTCGCTCCGCAGGGCGCGGAGGTTTACGTTGACGATGAACGCCACGGAAGCATAGGGCGCTCTGGCCGTCTCATTCTCTCTTCCATCCCGCCGGGCCGTCACATCCTGCGCGTGGCGCGAGCGGGCGAGCAGGACGACGAGCGCGTCATACAGATTAACCCCGACCCCAGCGAGCAGATTATTCAGGTGCAACTCAGGCCCGTTGCCACCGCTTCGCAACCTGGCAGCCAGCCAGGAAGCTCCGGCATCACCGGCCCAAGCAGCATCTTGCCGGGCATAGTCATGTGCGCGCAGTGCAGCGCTAGATTTGCTGCGGGCGTTAAGTTCTGCGGGCGCTGCGGAGGAACTGTCTTTCATCCCGTGAGCGAGCACGCGGGCGGCTTCACTGGCGCTCAGCCCGCGCCCAACCAGCCAGGCCCTACAGTAGCGGCTCACGCCAACGAAGTCACCTGCCCGCGCTGCGGCTTCAAGTGTCCGCCTACTACTAAATTCTGTGGCCGGTGCGGCGCGACCGTCGCGGGCCAGCCGCCTTCGGGCGGAGCAAGCGGTGTGAACTTCAGAAACGCCCCGCCACAGCATCCTTCTCCGCAGCCTCTTGTGGGCCAGAGGCCGCAAGCGCCGCAGCCGCCTTCCGCTCCGCAGCCTCGCACGCAAGGCGCTTTCTGCGTTCCTTGCGGCACAAGCTATCCTCCGGGCACAAGGTTCTGCGGTCGC